>WJJR01000407.1 GCA_014729565.1 Candidatus Zixiibacteriota bacterium
CAGTCGCGCAAGTCAAACAATCATTGGACGGCCTAATGACCTGTAGGGGCACGGACTGCCGTGCCCACAGCGAGAGAAAGTGTTGATGATAATGCGCGGACACGGCAGGCCGTGTCCCTACTGATAGATGGTTGGGTTTAATGATATTCCATAGCTTATGGAACAGCCCCGAAATATCTGCATGTCTGAGAATCAAAAAGCTGTTGGATCAGACATCTCGTCCCCGTGCGTGTCAAGATATCCTGTGCATCGCTTTTTCGGCACAGTCGCGGGACGCAGTTGTAAGCACAGTTGTTTGAGAAGAGAGGCAATGCATGTCTGATGATGAAGAGGTGAGAGCGCCAAATGGCGAATGGTGGAATAAAGCCCCGTCATACGTCAAGGCGTACGAAGATATTGACTTTTTGAATCGGCCCGACCTCCGGCCGGTACGGCTACAGTTGGAACTGCTCAAGCCCGAGCTGACTCTGATGGAGCACGATATCAATTCGACCATCGTGGTCTTCGGTGGGACGCGGATTATTGCCCCGGAAATCGCGCAGATTCAGGTGGATGATCTGGAAAAGGCGGTCGAGAAGTCGCCGAATGACACCGATCTGGCGCTTCGGTTGAAGATTGCACGCAACATTCTGGATAAATCCAAGTATTATCAGGAAGCGCGCGAGTTTGGGCGCCTGGTCTCGGAATACGGCCAGGGGGGCAACGGTAATGAGTTTGTCGTTGTGACGGGCGGCGGCCCGGGAGTGATGGAGGCCGCCAACCGGGGCGCATACGAAGCGGGAGCCAAAAGCATCGGATTGAATATCACTCTCCCGCTCGAACAGGCGCCGAACCCATACATCACGCCGGACTTATGTTTCCAGTTCCACTACTTCGCCATCCGCAAAATGCATTTCATGCTGCGTGCCAAGGCGCTGGTGGCCTTTCCCGGCGGCTACGGCACGATGGACGAGCTGTTCGAAGCGTTGACGCTGGTGCAAACTGGCAAGGTCGACCGATTGCCAATTGTGCTGATGGGACGCGAATTCTGGAATGGGATTGTCGATTTTGAGCGATTCGTATTGGAAGGGACGATTGATCCGGAAGACATTGAATTGTTTCATTATTGCGAAACCGCCAAAGAGGCATGGGAGTACATTCTCGGGTATTGGAAGCACCAAGCCGCTGAGCAGACGGCCAGAGTGAAGGATCCGGAACAGATTTGACTGATATTTGGATGTGTGTGAGTAGGAGAGTTAACCAGAGGGAGGATGGACGTATGAACACCAAGCATCTCGTCGGCTGTGCGGTAGTGATGTTGGCCGTTGCGCTGGCGATGCCGCTCGCATCGGCGCAGGAATTGCCGCCGATCGAGTACGAAAAGTATGAGCTGCCGAACGGGCTCGATGTGATCCTGCATGAGGATCATTCGATTCCGATGGTGGCCGTCAACGTGTGGTATTACGTCGGCTCGAAAAACGAAGAAGAGGGACGCACCGGGTTTGCGCATCTCTTCGAGCACATGATGTTCCAGGGTTCGGAGAATCATGACGCCGATTACTTTGCTCCGCTGGAGAAAGTCGGCGGTTCGGTCAACGGATCGACCACACAGGACCGCACCAACTACTGGGAAAACGTGCCCAGCAATTACCTTGAAATGGCGATCTGGCTCGAAGCCGACCGCATGGGGTATTTGCTCCCCGCGATGACCCAGGAGAAGCTCGACAACCAGCGCGACGTGGTGAAGAACGAGCGCCGCCAGGGTGTCGACAACCAGCCGTACGGCAAGTCGTACGAACTGATGAAGCCGCTGTTGTACCCCGATGACCATCCGTATTCGTGGACGGTGATCGGCAGCATGGATGATCTCACGGCGGCGTCGATGGACGACGTGCAGAACTTCTTCAAGCAGTACTACCATCCGGCCAACGCCAGTCTGTGTATCGCCGGCGATTTCGATCCGGCGCAGGCGAAGGAGCTGGTCGAAAAGTACTTCGGCCCGATTCCCGCCGGTCCGATGGTCGACCGCACGACCGACTGGATTCCGGAGATGGAAGGCGAACGCCGTGCGAAGGCCGAAGATAATGTGAAGCTGCCGCGGTTGTACTACGCGTGGCACACGCCGGGGTACTACAAGCCCGGTGATGCCGAATTCGATTTGTTCGCCAATGTCCTTGCCAGCGGCAAGACCTCGCGGCTGTACAAGGAGTTGGTGTACGACAAGAAGATGGCGCAGGACGTGAGCGCCTATCAGGCGTCGGGTGAGTTGAGCAGCACCTTCAATATCCAGGTGACCGCAAAAGACGGTTACACACTCGAAGAGATCGAACAGGAAGTCGATCGCATCCTGACCGAGGTGCTCAAGTCGGGCATCACGCAGGATGAGCTGGTGCGTGCGAGTACCAATTGGGAAACCGGCTTTGTGCGCGGGTTGCAGCGTGTTGGCGGATTCGGCGGTGTTGCCGACCGGCTGAATGGGTACAACGTCTTCCTCGGCGAGCCCGACATGTTCCAGTGGGACATGAACCGCTATTCGAACGCCACGGTTGAGAGTGTCAACAGCTATGCGCGCAAGTACATCGATCTCGACAAGCGCGCCGTGCTGCACATCACGCCGCGCGGCGAAGTGATGGCGATGGATGTCGACGTCGATCGCGCGACCAAACCGGCCGAAGGCCCGGTACCGTCGTTCGATCCGCCGAGCATTCAGCGCGCCGAACTGTCCAATGGTTTGGAATTGCTGGTGGTCGAAGATCACTCGCTGCCGTTGGTGCAGACCACGATGGAATTGAAGAGCGGTTGGGCGGCCGATCCGGCCGACCGTCCGGGTGTCGCGTCGATAGCGGCCGACATGCTCAATGAAGGCACTGAAAACCGCACCGCGCTGGAAATCAATGACGAAGTTCAGCGCTTAGGTGCAAATCTGGGCACCAACAGCACCTTCGACGGCACAACCGTATCGCTCAATATTCTCAAGAAGAATCTCGACGCCGGGTTGGACTTGATGTCCGACGTGGTGTTGAATCCGACGTTCCCCGAAGACGAACTTGAACGTCTGCGAGAAAACTATCTCGGACGGATTCAGCAGGAATCGAAGCAGCCGTTTACCGCGGCGTTCAAGACGTTCCTGCGGAAACTGTACGGACCGACGCATCCGTATGGCCAGTCGTACACCGGCCACGGTACCGAGCAGTCGGTCAAGGCGATCACGCGTGGCGATCTGGTCACGTTTTACGAGAACAACTTCTATCCCAACAACGCGGCGGTCGTGATGGTGGGTGATATTACTCTCGACGAGGCGACGCAGACGTTGGAGAAGGCGTTTAAGGGCTGGGCGCCGGGTACAGTGGCCGCCAGTGAAGTGCCCGAACCGGAACCGCTGCAAAGCACCAAGATTTGCATTGTCGACAAACCGGGCGCGGCGCAGAGTGTGATTGTCGCCGGACATCTGGGTGTCAAACGCAACAATCCCGACTGGATGGCGATCAACGTCATGAACAACGTTTTCGGCGGCCAGTTTACCAGCCGGTTGAATATGAATCTGCGTGAGGACAAAGGCTACACCTACGGCGCCAGCGCATTCTTCTCCAGCCGCAAAGGCGTCGGCCCGTTTCTTGCCTATGCGCAGGTGCAGAGCGACGTGACCAAGGAATCGGTCACCGAGATTATCAACGAGCTGCGGGACATCACGAGCATTCGTCCGTTGACCGACGAAGAGGTGGTGAACAGCAAGAACAATCTGATCAAGAGCTTCCCGAGTGAATTCGACACCTACAACGGAATCGCCGGTGAGCTCGTTCAGATGGTGCGCTTCAATCTGCCGCCGAGCGAGTGGGCCACGTATGTCGAGCGTGTGGAAGCGATCGATGGCGCCACCGCGACACAGGCGGCCAAGGATTACCTCCATCCCGATCAGTTGTTGATCGTGGTGGTCGGTGATCGGAACGCGATCGAAGAGGGCCTCACCGAATTGCAGGTCGGCGACATCGTGCACATCGATACCGGCGAACTGTAAACCGATATCACAGTCGCAATACCGACGGGGCGGGATG
>WJJR01000408.1 GCA_014729565.1 Candidatus Zixiibacteriota bacterium
GTTCTTCAACCCGTTGGAAGATACGAACCCGTTCGTCTTCGGTGGCCTGTCGATCTATAACAGCGACTGGGGTGGCGCCTCCGGCAGCTTCGACATCCCGGGCGTAGGCGGGTTTGATTTTGATGTTTCCACGTCGACAACCGACATCGGTCTCAACGGTGGCGGTGGAGCCATGTTTAAGGCGGGTGACAATATGAATGTCGCCGCTCAGGGCCATATCCACATGATCCTGAGTGATCCCTCGGCGATGTACGTTGGCGGCGCTGTCACACTCCTGTTCGGAATCGGCGGCAACTAATCCGCTTTTCTCCTAAGTCACTGTACCACAAATTGAATTGACTTAGGCTCAAATTGTTTTTACTACGGGCCGGAGCGATCCCGCTGGGGTCGCTCCGGTCCGTTTTTATTCTCAATGACCCGGCACAAAAAGTACACTTCTTTGTTGACAGACAGATTGCTCTGCATTTTACTCAGGCGATCTTTGCCCCTCTCTGTTGGGGTGTTGGAAAGATGAAAACACAGGATGTGCAAACATCAAAAGGAGGGTACATGAGAAAGGCAGTATTGGTTTTGCTCGGCGCGGCCGTGATGATGGTCGCGGCAGTCGGTTCTGCCGGTGCGCAGAACATCGGTGTTGGTGTGGAGTACACGGGTTCGAGTGTTACGCCGGACATGCTGTTGCCGATCAAGCTTGGCGATGGCTCGCTGATTCTTGAGCCGATCGTTGGCCTGTCCATTATCAGTGTAGACGATCCCGACGAAGGGTCGTCGTTTTCGGCTGGAACCGACCAGTTTGGTTTCACTGAAGAAGGAACGCAGTTCCGTGTTGGCCTCGGTCTCGAGAAGCAGACCGATCCCGGCAACACCTCTCCGCTGTTTGGTGGGTTCGCCCGCGTTCATCTGACGTCACCGGAATCTGACAACGTCGACTCATGGACCGATTTCGTGTTCGGCGTCTACCTGGGTGGTGTCGCCAGCCTGACCGACAACATGGAAATCCAGGGGTTCTGGGGACCGACCTTCACGATGTTTGGCGAGAAGACCGACAGTGATGGCGACGTCTTTTCCCCGAGCGTGACTCGTATCGACTCGCGTGCCGGCTTCAAGCTCCGCTGGTTTGTCTTCGGTAGCTAAGCCGACAGTCACTTGGTTAAGTTCTAAAAGCCGCCCGGCTTTGCCGGGCGGTTTTCTCTTGTGCCCGTTGCGAGTTTCATTCCTCCGACGTACATTATCCGGTAGGACAGTAACTGTGGGTCTTCTGTGTGAGGTGAGGGAGTATGTCCGGTCATTCCAAATGGTCAACGATTAAGCGCAAGAAGGGGAAAGCCGACGCCGAGCGGGGTCGGATGTTCACCAAGGTCGGCCGCGAGATCATCACCGCGGCCCGCGATGGGGGCGGCGATCCCGATATGAATCCGCGTCTGCGCTCCGCAATCACCGCCGCCAAAGCGGTCAATATGCCCGCCGACAATATCAAGCGCGCCATCCAGCGCGGCACCGGCGAACTCCCCGGGGCCCAGTACGAAGAAGTGATCTATGAAGCGTACGGCCCCAATGGCGTCGCCATCCTGATCAAGGCCCTCACCGACAACAAGAACCGGACCGTGGCCGAGATTCGTCATCTCCTCAGCAAGAACAACGGCAACATGGGCGAGGCGGGATCGGTCGCCTGGATGTTTAATCGTGCCGGGCTTGTCGAGATCGATGCGAGCAATACCTCCGAAGAAGAACTCATCGAAGTAGCCCTTGAAGCGGGGGCCTCGGACGTCATCAACGACAACGGGTCATTCTCGGTGACCTCAGAGCCCGATCAGTTCGAGGATGTCCGCAGCGCGCTTGAGGCCAAGGGCATTGACATCTCGAATGCTGAACTGACTATGCTCCCGCAGAATACGATCCAGCTCGACGACAAGGGCGCTGATCAGATGCTCAAGCTTATGGACGCCCTCGATGAGCACGACGATGTCCAGAAGGTCTGGGCCAACTTCGACATCGACGATGCTGTCATGGAGCGTCTTGGGGCCGGGGCGTAGCACCCCCTGGCCGTGTAGCGGCGACACAGCATAGCACGGGGCGCAAGCCCGGTAGTCTCTTTGGTGGTTCTTTGGCTCCTGATTCACCGGGTTGACGCCCGGTGCTACATTGTGCCGCCCCTACGGGGCTAAATCCCATTCACTTTCTGATACCGCATCGTTGTTCATCGCCCTATAGTACCCACAGGGGAGGGTACATGCCCGACACGGCGCCACACATTGTTATGGGGATCGATCCCGGCCTGGGCGCCACCGGCTGGGCGGTGGTCGCACGTCATGGCGACCAGTCGCAACTGATTGCCTTTGGGGCGTTGCGGACCAAGCCACGCGACCCGTTGTCGGCCCGCCTTCATGCGATTTGCGAGGGGGTACGGGACTTGGTGGCGGAGTACCGGCCCGCGGAGGTAGCGGTCGAGGACGTGTTCATGGCCAAAGATGCGCGTGCGGCGTTTGCCCTGGGACAGGCGAGAGGCGCCGCGATTGTCGGTGCATCACAGGCCGGTTGTACAGTAGAGGGATACACCGCTCTGCAGGTGAAGAAGTCAGTCACCGGCAACGGTCAGGCGGCCAAGGAACAAGTCGGTTTCATGGTGCAGCAGTTGCTGCAACGAACCGACGCCATCACCCCCGACCATGCCGCCGACGCGGCCGCGGTGGCGTTGTGTCACCTGGCAAAACGACAACTTGAAGTGGAGATCCAGTAACAATAATCAGCAACATCAAACCGAAGGGGTAAACCGTTATGGCAGACCGTACCGACGAACTGAAGGCGCGTGTGGAGGCCAAGAAGAAAGAACTGGAAGGGCAATTGTCTCAGGCCAAGGCCGACGCTCACGGCGCCAAGAACGACCAGATCGAAGAGATGGAGCGCAAGCTCAAAGAACTGCAGGAGACGCTGAAAGACGGCTGGGACAACCTCTCTGAACAAGCCGTCGCTAAACTGAACGAATGGCTGCGCTGATCACGAGACCGTCCTACACTGACCGATATCGGGTGATGTCGGATCGGATGATCGAACACAGATACGTACCATGATCACATTCGTCGAAGGCACCATTGTTGAACGACAACCGACTCGTGCGGTGATCGAATGCGGCGGCATCGGCTATGACATCACGATCCCGCTGTCGACATTTGACCGTCTCCCCGACGAGGGGCAGACCGCCCGTGTGCTGACACGCCTGATTATCCGCGAAGATGCTCACCTGCTGTTCGGTTTCGCGTCGCACGAGGAACGCGCGCTCTTCGATTTACTGCTGGAAGTCTCACGCGTCGGTCCGAAATTGGCGGTCGCTGTGTTGTCGGGATTGCAGGTGAATCAAATCCGTCAGGCCATCGCCTTCCAGGACGCCGCCATGCTGGCGACGGTGTCGGGATTGGGGAAGAAGACCGCCGAGCGGATTGTGGTCGAACTGAAAGACAAGATCGACCAGCGCATCACCTCGACTACCGGCAAGCCGGTCTCCGGAGCCGCCGGCGGCGCGATGCTCGATGAGTCGGTCGCAGCACTCGTGGCCCTCGGGTATTCCCGGCCCGAGGCCCAGCAGGCCGTCAGCGATATCCTCAAAGCGCCGGACAAACCACGTACAACAGAAGACGTGGTCCGTGCGGTATTATCCATGGCGGCAGTGACGTGATGCGTCTCACACGGCCACCGAACGATAATGTCATCCCGGCCCGTGTTTCGCATCAGCGAAACGCGAGAGCCGGGATCCAGGGTCGTTGTTCAATGGCAATGATACCGTCCCCGGGTTTCCCCCTCACGCGCTTCGCTATCGCGAAGCACTTGCGGGGATGACAAACTCGAAGAGAACTATCAACTGATCACCTGATCAATTCTCTATCATGGCCAACCCGAAATTCCAATCCCGCAAAGAGGCCGAGACGCCCCACGCGCGTCTGACCGAACCGTCGGTGCACGGCGATGATCTTGCCATCGAAAAGGCGGTTCGCCCGACGCGGTTCAATGAATTTGTCGGGCAGCGGGCGTTGATGGAGA
>WJJR01000409.1 GCA_014729565.1 Candidatus Zixiibacteriota bacterium
ATTGAATGGCTCCATTGGCTTCCGCGATGAAGATCCCTTCAGGTGATTGCTCAATCGCCACCGCCAAACGACCGCGTTCTTCTTTCTCTTCATGCAAGCGGGCCTTCGAGTCTCGCAGCTCGACCTCCCGCTGTTTACGCTCCGCGATCTCTTGTTCCAACTCCTCCGTCCGCTCTCGAACACGTCTCTCTAAGTGATCATGGGCATCCTGCAATGCGCGTGATGTCAATTGAATGCGTGTCATCATCGTGTTGAACTGGTTGACGAGGATACCGACCTCATCTTCACCGTGCTCGGCGGCGCGGAGGGAATAGTCGTTTTCCGACGATACCTGTTCCGTCAGATCAGCCAGTTCGACAATCGGCCGCACAATGATGCGTTGTATCTGAGCGCTGAAGACTAAAGACAGCAACAGCGAGATAAAGATTGCGATGCCGGTTGTGCGCGCGATGGCCGCAATGTGCTCGTCAATCTCATGCAAGTCCGCCAGGAGATGGACAACCCCCAGGGAGTCGCCGTCGACGACAATCGGTTTCCAGAGGTGAACATGGCCCGCGTGAAAAGTCCGTCCTTTTGGCGCAGGCATCAAAGCGTGGATACTCATCCCGACCGTATCGCCAATGTACTGTGCAAACAGGCGGCCATCGGAGGTGTGGATCTCTCCCAGACGGATGCTCGGTTCGGCAGAGAGTGCGCTGAGAATACCCTCGGCATCCGACGGACTATCAAACAAGACCGCGGCGCTGGAGTTGTCGGCAATGATCCGGGCCAGCAAGGACAATTCCTGGAGAATACCATCTTTGGTCGATTCACTCTCGTATTGGACGAAGATGACCGAAGCACACACCAACGCGATGCAGCAGGCCCCAATCACCAGGACTGTCATCTTGGTTCGCAGCCGCCAATTGCGAAAGGTCCTCATCGCGACGCCACCTCTCCGACCGTGAGCAGTTTCGCACTGATCGTCATTCCACCGCCTGTCGCCAGGTCGGGACGTATGCGAAAACGCACCCTCCCCTTCCTGATCACAAATTCAATGATGCCGTTGTCATCAGTGAAGCCCCGCCAATCACCCACCGTCAGAACGCCGTGATTCGCGTATCCTGCGAGGAGAGGCGTGGCCACGTCGCGGACGGATGCATCGACAAACACAATGTGACACGAGTCGGCCTGCTGCAGATCAACATGCCGTATCACCTCGACCGTCCGGCCCTGTGCCAGCTTATCGGACACCGTCTGGTCCAACACATCGCCGAATGGGTCATTACCCAATATGCCGATCACGATCGGCGCCTCAGCGGATGCGAAACGGTCGTCCGGCCATTCGACAAAGCGCGCAAAGTTGAACAGGTAAGCGGCTTTGACGTCGTATTCGGAGGGTCGCTCTTCCGCTTCTCCGAACACCGCACAGGGCAGCACGACCATCAGCGCGCCGGCCACCACAAATATCCATCGCCACAGGTAACACATCAGAATCTCCACTTCAGCCCGGCATAGGCGCTGCGTTCGACAGCGGTCTCCTGAACGGTCAATCCGTAGTCCGCTTCTCTGTGGCGTGGCTGCAACAGGTCGCGACCAACGACTTCGGCTTCAAGGCTGTGAAACGGTCGCACGGCAACACGCACATCGAGTTCTGTAAATGCCGGAAGGTTTCCCTGACGGACGGCATCCTGGTAGCGCACGACGCCATCGAGATCAACTACTGCGGCCGGCGACCAACTCCATCGCATGGTCGCTATGTGCCGAGGAGTCACATGGGACAGATGAAAAAATTCATCGCCGGCCCGACTCTTTGGAGCGTCGATGAAAAGGCGGAAGAAACTGTATGTGGCGCTCACGCTCCACTGACGGGTGATGTCCCAGGTCGATGCCAGTTCAAGGCCGTATGACTTCCCCGTACCGCCATTACGTAGGTGGACCGGCAACACGAAATGCGTCGGCGGATCACCGATGGTAGTGGGTGTACCATATTCGACGCTTCTGAGCTGGTCGTATTCATTATAGAACAGAGCCACATCGGTGTGGGCGTTCTGCGTGATGGCGGTCCGCCAACCGAATTCGTACGCGATCAGTTCTTCGTTGCCGAAGCCGGAATCGGGCTCGATGGTGGTCAGCACCGAGAGGTGATTATCCTCACCCAGCGCCGATGGCGGAAGCAGCGCAACCGCGAAAATCCCGCTTCGCTCATTGCGTCCCGGTGTGCGGATCGCACGTGACACCGACGTCCACAGCGTGTGAGATTCAAGCGGTTGCCACGACAGCCGCGCGTTCGGCTGGACGTTGAATCCCGTATAGGTGTGATCCTCGAACTTCGACCCCACCGACAGTTGGAGACGATCAGCAACGAGGTCGACCGACTCCTGCACATATGCGCTCAAGACACTGCGGTCGTCGTCAAGACTGCCAAACCGGGAGTATTCGGTATCCACCATACGATCGTCGTGAACACGCATTCCCGCGCCCCAGCTCAGTTCCCATCGGGCGGCGTGCTGATACCGGTGCTGATAATCGATGTCGAAGGTCGTCAGGTAGAACTCGGAGGGGACATCGTCGCGTTCAGAACGGTCGACGTACGCTTTGACGTTCATCCGCGATCGCTCCGATATCGCATGTTTCCAGTCCCCGAGGAGATGCCAGCCTCTGAACATTGTCTGTGCGGCGTCGGTCGTGACCGTCGCAGATACGAGTGACGGTACCGTCCATTGTGACCGTGCCGTCCCATCAAACAGATGACCCTGAATGCTCAATTGGTCGCGTCCCTCTTGTTCTATGTCCAATCGGAAGCCACCTTGAGCGACATCCCACGAGTCATGATGTCCACCATTGGGGACGCGGCCTATGCTGCCACGATCACTCATGCGGCCGTAGACGCGGTAGCTGCCAACGTCGCCCAAAACACCGCCAAAGCGCACCATCCCGAATCGGGATTCCAATGTTCCTCCTCCGGAGGAGACGAGCGTGCCGCGTGTCTGAGCCGCCGGTTTGGAGATGACATTGACGACGCCATTCACGGCATTGGCGCCCCACGTCGACGCACCCGGCCCGCGGATGACTTCGATGCGGTCCACGTCCGCCAAGTTGATGTTCTGCATGTCCCAGTTGACGCCGGAATTGTGAGGATTATAGACGGATCGTCCGTCGAGGAGGACCAGAAGCTTAGCCGCGTACTGGCTCGTGAATCCACGCGCACTGATGGCCCACTTACCGGCATCAACCCGGGCCACATGGAAGCCGGGCACCAGCCGCAGTGCATCGGCGATGGTCGTGACACCGGTGCGCTCGATGTCGTCAGCGGTCAGAACGTAGACGGCTGCGGCGGCGTCGAAGAGCGGCTCATCGGCCTTGCTCACAATGGAGACTTCAATATTGCCGAGGTCCTCAAGATCCACTTGCGTCAGGTCGTGGCCACCAGCGTCCCGGCTCTGCGCCCACGCCGCCGGAACCGCGAGCAACGCCGTCGCACAGCAGGCGATGATGACTGCCGTAAACCAATGCCGACTCTGAACCCATCGTGACTGCGAGAGACGGCCGCACGTCCGGCGGTGAGGGCGTCTTTCCCGTGCAATTGGCTGTTTCATCACTCTACACTCCTCCCGTGGCAAACGAATACGGGACACTTACTTCGTTTCCAGCTCCTCACGCTTCCCGCTCGACGACTTGGGTTCACCGATCGGAAGTGTGATCCGGAACGTCGATCCGACACCCGTCTCGGTGTCGAATGTCAGCGCTCCTCCGTGTTTGTCGACGATCACGGAACGCGAAATGGCCAGACCCTGGCCGGTTCCGCGCCCGACCGGTTTGGTCGTGAAGAACGGATCGAAGATACGGTCGCGAAGCTCCGGCGGGATACCATTCCCGGTATCGCTGATTTCAATCACGACACGTTCATCGTCCCCACGGGTACGCACGGTAATACGACCCTTCTCCGACGGCTCCTTCCCGATGCGGTCTGCGATGGCGTGCGCGGCGTTGACCAGCAGGTTCAGGAACACTTGATTCAAATCACTGATGTAACACCAGACGGACGGCAGGTTGTCCTGCAGCTCGGTTTCGAGGTCGGCGACGTACTTCAATTCGTTACGGGCTACCGTGAGCGTGCTCGCAATCGCGCGATTGATGTCTTCCGGAGATTTCTCGCCTTTATCCGGATGCGAGAAGTCCTTCATCGCGCGAACGATCGACGCCACCCGCTCCACGCCGTGCATCGTCTGGTCAATCGCGCGTGGAATTTCGTCCCGCAAATAGGAAATGTCCGCCTCATCATAAGCTGTGTCCAGTTGTTCGAAGCTATCCTGAAGTTCGGGACGGTTGCGGAGTGCCTCGCGGAGTTCGGCGGTGGTATCGAGCAGCTTGACCAGGTC
>WJJR01000410.1 GCA_014729565.1 Candidatus Zixiibacteriota bacterium
CGCTCGTGCGGCTCGAGTTCGGTGACATCCTCACCATTGATCCAGATGCGTCCGTCGGTCAACTCGTATGACGGATGACCCATCAACGCATTGGCGAAGGTGCTCTTGCCCGAACCATTGGGGCCCATCAAGGCATGGATCTCACCGCCGTTGATCGTCAGCGAGACGCCTTTGACGACTTCTTTGCCCTCGATCGCGACATGGACATTTTCACAGCGAAATGGAACGTTGTTATCACTCATTGCCTGGTACTCTCCTTCTATCGTAGACGTTATCTCTTGTTCTTTATGCTTCGATCACCGGCAACGATTGCGGGTGACGTGCGCGTTCATTGGCGACCAGCAGTTCATCCATCGTGGCCACCAGGTGATCGCGAATCGACACGCCGACCGATTGCTCCTCGCCGACGAGATCAGACAATCGAATACGGTGCAGCACACCGGAGACGACGCTGTCGAGCACACCCCAGAGCGAGCGCACCGAACAGGCGCCCGAATTCACACACAAGTTCACATCGCCGGTGAACCGTCCGCAGAATTCATCGTCGAACATCCGCCCACCAAGCGCATCGATGATGCGGCCAAGAGTAATCTCCTTCGGATCGCCCTTCAGGACATACCCGCCGAGACGTCCGCGAACGCTCTCAACCAGCTCGGCTTCGCGGAGGGTCATCATCAATTTGCGTGCATTGGCGACAGTCAGGCCTTCTTCTTCGGCGATTTCGTTGATTGTCAACGATTTGCCGTCTTTGGCCTGCGCCAGTTGCAGCATGCAGCGTAGTCCGTATTCTTCTAAGGCACTGATCTTCATATCGTTACACCATTTGCGCAGGTTTTTGCAGTCCTGCGCGCTCAATAGTATACGAAAAAGTGTACTTTTTGTGGAGGGAATTCGGGAGTTTGTGACAGTTACGCCTAAGTTATTAGCTATTAAATGGTTAATGTCGTGATTTGCCTGACGAACGCGGCTTTCCCTGGGTGATGTTGGCAACCACTTCGGGTGAACGTGTTTCGATGAACTCACGATAGTCGTCATAGCTTTGCGGCGACTTGCGACCGAGCTTGCGGACAAATTGCGCTTCCTTCGAGTCTTTGTCCCAGATTTTAAGATCGCGTGCGCGCAGATAATCTTTGCAGTCGTCGAGCAATTGTTCAAGGCTGGCGCGAGCGACATTCGTCAGCTTGAATGCCATTTCCTTTGGTGTCCGTCCGGCTTTGCTACCTTCGAGGATATTCTTCTTCCCGGAACGAGCCGCCTGAATCATCTGATCGATCGTGCGATCGCCTTTGGCCAGGAATTTGTGAGCGAACCGAAAAGTGATGTCATAGATCACTTCGGCCTTTTGGAATGAGAGAAGGGTTCGGTAGTCGCCGCGCGGAGGAATGAGGGGGTTCCGCGGGATGGAAAGGATGGGAAGAATTGCCGTCCTGAGCACGCCCCGAGAGCGGGGGAGTATTCTTCCCATCCTTCTCTTTACTCCCATGATTCCTCATAGCTCGGCCTGCTCCGGTAGCTCCGCTAAGTCATACGGCGCATCATACGAGATCAATCAGCTTGGTATCACTTCCGGCTGCAGTCCCCGATGCCCCAACTCCCTTTCTTTTCCCCCACAAATCGATTATCCCTCTACGAACACCACCGGGCAGGGACACGGGAGGACGCTATGCGGGACATCACCGGTCAATGGGTATTGCAACGGTCCGTTTTGGTCACAGCCTGCAGCATTCTGTTGCTGATTCCACTGCTTTCCAAAACCGCTGGCGCCCGTCCGCTCGAATCCGCACACACGCGGGCCGTCCCGTACAGTCACCGCGCGAAGCCAACGACGGCATTCCCCGTTTTTGAATACCGCCTCCATTCGGTCGGACAGGTGTGGGCCACCCTGACAAACTTCGGACTGTTCGGCATCGGCGGTTCCTCCAATCCGCTGCCGCTGAAAGACCAGGTGCCGCTGGGAATCGATTACTCGCCGGGTTTTGAGTTCCCGGCGGGTACGCGCAACGAATACATGTACGCCGGCAGTCTCTGGTTGGGCGGCATCACCGGTACCGATACACTGGTCACCGTGCAGATGCTCGAAAACAGCACCGAGATCGCTGAATGGAACAGTTATGACACCGTAACGGAAGTCTCCTCACAACGCACATCCCCGTACTACGATCCCAACGCGGTTGCCCATCAACAGTACCACGCCGTGTTGTCCGACACGTTCAGGACAAACTATGTCGACCAGCTCGATGCGCGCTTGCACAAGCCGCTGAATGTGGAAATCAGCCAGAACTCGTACGCGTGGTCGGATCTGTTTTCGCGCCAGTTTGTCATCGTGGAATACTGGGTGCGCAACATCGGCACACGTCCCATTTCAAAGATCGCTTTCGGGATGTTCATGGACGCCGACGTGTACAACGATGAAGTCACCGCCGGTATCGATGGCGCGCAGGATGACATTTCCGGATTCCTGCTCGATGCGCCAAGCCTGGTCTCCGATGAGGTGTCCGACTTTGTCAACATTGCCTGGGTCGCCGACAACGACGGTGATCCGATTGCGGGGAGCTATCCGCGGTTGTCGCCGCGCGGGGTGGTCGGCATTCGCGTCATCCACGCGCCCCCGGTGGAAGATTTGTCGTTCAATTGGTGGCTGCTGGCGGCGGTCAACTCATTAAACTGGGGGCCGAGCCGCGCCAATTCGCGCACACCGGGGGTC
>WJJR01000411.1 GCA_014729565.1 Candidatus Zixiibacteriota bacterium
GACATAGCCGTGGATGACCCGTTCAACGTCGACGAGGTACTGGCGTCCACGATCCTCGCGTCGATTCGCCCGGATCGCCTCGAGCATTTTCAACGCTTCGACCAGTGGCGGGTCAACTGGACGCTGATACGTTGCCTCCCGACGTCGCCGTAGAATACGCACCGCAAGGGCCAGTGTTGCCACAACGGCCACGGCACCAGCCAAAAACCAGGGCCAGATGGGTGGGACACTGGCCGGTACGACTGATACCAGGATGGGCCGTCCGCGGATGGAGTCGACCTCGGCATCGAGGGAGATTTCGGTGCCCACGATCACGATCGGGATGACCGCGCTGGATCCGGGAGCGGTCGTGACAAACTGAAATCGCCATTGCTTGACGATCGTATCGGCGATAGTGCTGGGCGAGATCACGCTTTGACCGCCCCGACTCCAGTCATCGGGGATATCGACCGCTGCGCCGAGAAAGTCGGGGTCGCCCGTAACTCTTTTTCCGACAACGTTTACGGTGAGCGTATCGCCCCCTTCGAGCGTTGTCTGGTCGACCGAACCGGTCACCGTAACGGCCAGGCATGGAGTGGACAGCCATAATGCTATCAGCACGCCCAGACCGGACTTTACTTTGACTGTTGAATGCCAACTCGCCATTGCCCGACCAATAAACACATCGAACGGCAAGCCCGAAAGGAGGAATGCAGAGTCAGTCAGGCGGTCCAGACCCCCAAAACCGCCCAGACGAGTCCGGCAATCATCACGATCTTCAGCCACGAGGCCCAGAGGCTGGCCACCGGGATGGCCGGACGGCCGAAGCACTGCGCCGCGCCCAGCAGGAGTGAGGGAATGACGGTAACCCCGACACCAAAGAGATAGATCACACCAAGGTCGCCGGTGTACCAGGGCAACAACGCAAAGCCCGCTGCAACCAGCATGACGAATGCCCCAATACGGATGATCAACGTCTCGCTGAACACCAACGGTAGGGTACGCCGTCCGGCCATCTGATCGCCCTCGGTGTCGACCGCGTCTTTCAGGAGTTCCCGTGCCAGGTGCAACCAGAAGGCAACCAGTGCAACACTTGCAGCCAGCACCCAATCATCGGTTGTGACCCCGTGAATGCTCACACCGCCGTACAGAATCGGCAGCGCTCCGAGGACTGCGACCGTGAGGTTGCCGATGAGTGGACGGCGGGATAGACGGAGATTGTAAAGCGTGAGGCCGAGGACAACGAGCCCGGCGATGGTCAATGCCAGCGCCGACACCGCGGCGGCCGTCAGCAACCCCATCACATATCCGATGTTCATGAACACGCGGGCGGTGGAGAGCGAGATCGCGCCGGAGACCAGGGGACGATACGGATGATTCAAACTGTCGACAATGCGATCGATCAGGTCATTTTGAACATTCCCGGCAGCGGTGATGAAGATCGGGGCCAGCGGGATCAGCGTCAGGCCCGTCAGGTCGAGGCCGCCGCGTGAGAGATAGACACCGACCACGGCCGCGCCGCCGGAGAGCAGCACGTTGCCCCCGCGAATAAGCCGCCACCAAGCGCTCAAGCGATTCCCCGTTACCGAATTGTTGGACGCGTCGGCCATCCCCTAATTACCAATGGCGGCTCACGTTATGCCAGAATTTATCAATCCCGCTCACCACGAGTGGCTGATGCGCAAGCGGATTATGCCATCACGTAACGACATGCCTCTCCCCCACGCGAATTCGAGACGACCGACCCGTTGCAATGATTGCAGCGTAACGGCCCAGCCGTAGCTGTAGGGTGTGTCGGAATCGGCCTCCGCGACCAATTTGAGACTGGCCGCTTCGGCGAACGCGGAGAGACGCATGAGGGGACCAACGTGACGTTCTACTTCGAGGGCACCCCAGAGCCCACTATTCGCCGCGAACCACTGCTGCTCGTAACCGCGCAGTCGGTCGGCGCCGCCCAAGTACCATTCATCGCCCGGACCGAGCGCATCATCACCGACCGGCCACCAATACCCGGCCGCGGAAATCGCCACCCCCCAGGAGTGGTTCAAACGAATGCGCATGTCGGCTTCCTGGCTGATGCGCAGACGGCTGTGTGATTGCTCAGCATCTCCAGCCCCGAGCGTACGTCGATGGGAATAGGCCGCGTCCAGCGAAAGCGCCAGATCAATCGTTCTCTCGATATTCCGTCGATGAGTGTGCCGTTCGATTGAAACCGATGCCTCCGAAATGCGTGCCGGTGTGATCGCCGATCCATTCGGTGTCACGCGCCGCCATAGACCACCGACACCACCTGTCCATGCCCGATATCCCGGTACCAGATAGTCCGCCCGCGCACGGACCGATTGGCGACGGTGATGTCGTGTAAGTTCATCGAGTTCGACCGACCAACTCAACGGTGCATGCACCGCGCCGTTCTCGTGATACCGAATGTTAAATGTACGCCACTCAGGGCGTGGGCGATCAAAGTGTACGGCGACCGTTCGGTCACGTCCAAACAGCCCGCCGAATTCGAGAGAGGCGCGCCCGGTCAATGCGGTCTGGTCGCCCTGGCTGTTGGCGGCAATGAGACCGTCGAAACGCGACGGGGCATCTTCGGTTACAGCGAAGGACGCGCGGATGTGTTCGATGGCCCGTTCGGGATCAGTGTGAATTATTTCGATTGACGGATCCGCTGCGCAGCGCAAATGCGAGACACGGTTGATGCGATCTAAAGCGTCATTGAGCCAGCGGGCCGTCAAGGGCACATCGGTCGGGATCGCAGTTACGTTGTGGAGCCAGGATGTATCGGTGTGAGTGGTTCCGCTGAACAGTATGTCGCGGACAATGCTGCGCGGTCCGGGCTGAACCGACAACGTGAATGCCAACGTCTCATCGTTAACGGTAAATGCCGACGGGGCGATACTGGCGTGGCGATAGCCTTGTGATTCCAGGATAGCGACCAATGAACGTAATCCATTCCGGGTAGCTTGCTCGGTGGCTGGACCCGAGAACAGACGTTGCACAGCCGCTTCTATCTCTGTTGCCAGATCGGGTACTGGTGACTGGCTGTAATTGATTGGAATCGGGCCGAAGTCGAGCTGCTGAGGTGTTTGGGCTGACGCCGCCGCGGCCACCGAAAGGACCAGCCACATCGACAGAGCAGCGACGGTGCGGCGTTTGGCGGATCGGGTGGACGTCGTGGACATTTTAGAATCGGGCTACGGTTTGGATGTCCCAGCGCCAGCGGTCATTGCCGACGTCGCGGATGTCGGCGTGGAAACGTGACTTCAATGTGATTTTGCCGGGGAGTTGCCAACGCAGTTCACAGAACTCAACGGCGGAAAATCCCTCGGGGCGGCCTTCGGCCAACAATGCTGAAA
>WJJR01000049.1 GCA_014729565.1 Candidatus Zixiibacteriota bacterium
AATTACATACAAAGATGGTTGAGCAGATGTCTTTTGAGCTCACGCCCTAGTCACTTGATGCGCACTCTGTAGGCGTCACTCCATACCATTTTTTAAAGAGCTTGCTGAGATAGAGCTCATCGGAGAAGCCCGTTTTGACAGCAATCTCTTACTCCTATGAAACTTCACTGTTGATAGGGTTCAAGCGGTAGCCGAGGGCTTCGGCTTGTTTAATAAGGAAGCGTTGTTTTCGGGCTTTGGCGAGTTCGGGATTGCCGAGTTTTGCAGGGTTGTAGGGGGTTCTGGTTTTGATCATGGCGTAGAGGACTCGGGCGAGTTTGTGAGCGGCGGCGGTAATAGCGGCTTTGGCCCCGAGTTTGGCTCGGAGTCGTCGGAACCAGTCACCCCAGTAGGACTGTGACCTGTGGAAGGATTGCGCGGCCATACGCAAGGCGGTGGCCAGTCGGTTGTTCACGTTGCGGGTGTGAGCGGCGAGTTTTCTGCCTCCGGTGATTCGGTTGTCCGGGCAAAGGCCCAGCCAAGAGGTAAAATGGGCGGCCGTGGGAAACTTCGCCATGTCGTTGCCGACTTCGCTCAGCAGGGTCATGGCGGTTTGCAGGTTGATGCCCTCCACGGCAGTGAGGTCGGTGCCAAATTTACGAAAGAGCAGTTCGCGTTGGGTTGGGTCGGGTTTGTTGGCCCCTGTTTTCGGGGTCGGGGGAGCGGGTTCGTCGCTGTGCGATTGGATCTGCAGGAGCTGCGCCTGAATCTGAGCCTCGCACTGAGCGATCAGTTCGCGGTGAAAGCGCCAGGCCTGAAGCGATTGCTTCAAGGTAAAGAGGTGTTCTTCGCGCCAGTCACCGTGCAGGGCCTTGGCCATTTGCGCTTCACTTTTTTTGCACCGGTAGTCCCTCAGTGCAGCCAGAGCCCGGGGGTCACGCTGGCCGCTGAGGATGGCGTCGAGGATTCGCTGTCCGGTCTCACCGGTGATGTCCGTGACGGCGTGGTGCAGCTGAACGTTCATTTGATCCAAGGCCTTCTGCATGCGCAAGAGGTGTTCATTACCGCTTTGCACGAGACTGCGGCGATGCCGCATGAGGGAGCGCATCGCGCAAATCACCGCGGGGGGGCGGAACGAGGCGTTGAGTAAACCCACGCTGTGGAGATACTGCAGCCATTGACAGTCCTCCACATCGGTCTTTCGACCGGGCACATGCTTCACATGCCGGGCATGGACCAGATAAACCTCCATGCCCCGATCCTCCAGGATCTGGAACAGGGGGATCCAATACACCCCGGTTGCTTCCATCGCTACCGTGTTGATCGAACAGCCCTGCAACCAATCGGCCAAAGCGAGGAGGTCGTCGGTATGGGTGCCAAAGTGCCGGACGCTTTGAGCATCCCGGTCTTCGGGCACGGCCACGTAATGCCGGGTGGCGCCTAAGTCGATACCGGCGGCATCGGGATTGAGTTTACGCTTGCGCGGGTGAGATCTGCGTTTGGGTGATCTTGCCATGATGAGGGGGAGGAGTGAGGCATCACGGCTTGTCCGCCCAGAGGGGCAAACGCATCTGTATTCTCCTATGCGGGGTCGTCGCCGGGGGAACCCGACGCGCCACCAGTGACCACATGCACGGCCTCCGGCACCAAGCTGATAGACGGGCTTAAACCAAGCACCACTGTAAGCACGGTGTGTCGCTGCAGTACAACCCGGATGCACTACCAAACTTACAGAATCCGACCCTCGCGCAACCAAGTTTCATCCGTGTTCAGTCCGGAACAAGGCCGGTGGGGGGCTGATAGGAATTTGCTTTTTCGATAGGAATTTGCTTCTTTGGCGGCGGCAGCCGCCGAGGTGGGGGTTATCCGGTAAAATGTCTCGATATTGGTCAAGGACATCCCCCCCTTGGGCCAAAGAGGGAGTGAGGTTCCGTTCAGTCAACCTATAGAATTCCCGCATTTCTTCTGCGGAGCGCTCTCCTGGACCTTCCGCTTTTTCCTGCAGAGACCGATTCCACAAATATTCAGTATAGAATGCATCCGCATCATCCAATGCCGTGCTTCGCTGCCGATTTGCTTTTCTTAATTCGCGATTCACTAGCGTCCAGTTAAAACCCGTTGAGCATCAACTGCTTACAATTTAGAACCATATCGTTTGTTGTATCGAATTCCGCAAGTAGTTGATCTATAGGATCTTTTTGAAACACGTTCACGCTGAGAATTTGCAGGATGCGGCCCAGACTTTCGGGAAATTGATGGATCTTTTTGAGACAGGCGACCAGGAGATAAACGCAGATCGCGATCCAGATCTGTGTCTTGACTGCGTTTTCGGTGGTGCCGAAGAAGACCTTGATGCGCAGGTTTTGTTTGATCCATTTGAAGAACAGCTCGATATGCCAGCGGTTCTTGTAGAGGGCGGCGATGGTCGAAGCCGGCAGCCCAAAATGGTTGGTGAGGAAGACGAGGACCTTGCCGGTTTGCGGATCGCGGAAGCTGATACGGCGCAGTCGCGTTGGATAGAGCTTCTTACTGCGCGCGCCCTTGAGACGGATGGTCTGATCGCAACGCAGGCCGCTGGAACGCTCGACCGGCCGGGACTCCAAGACGTAGAAGCTGAGGTTGGATTTGGCCCGCACCACGAAATAGGCGTTCGAGGAAACGAGTCGATGCAGCCGCCCGAAGTCGAGGTAGCCACGGTCCATAACGTAGATGCTTCCAGGCTCGGGCAGGATCTGATCAAGGATGTTGACGTCATGCACACTGCCCTCGGTGATGCTGATAAACACAGGGATAGAGCCGCACAGGTCGATCATCGTGTGTATCTTAACGGCGGCCTTCGTCGAGCGGAAATCCGCCCAGGGAAACAGCGACAGGCACAGGTCGATCGTCGTCGAGTCCAAAGCGTAAACTATCTCGTTGAGCTTCAAATCCCGATCGGTGGGACCGTAGAGTCGGCGCGCCTTGCGGATGAGCACTTGGGCTACGGCGGCGAAAACGCGCCAGTCCCGATACTCGTTGGCATACGCCAGATTGGTCCGGGTCACCGTGCCACGGATGCCCATCGCGTAGAGATGGCGCGACCCTCGCAGGCAAGCCTCGATGTCGCGCAGTCCTTCGCGAAAAGTTATCTGCGCGAACGCCATCGTCAGAAACTGGTCGCGGCCCGAAAAACTTCGACTGGCCCGGGGCATCGGGTAACGATCCAAGCAACGCGACAGCTGCTTTGGATCGAGCACATCCATGACCTGGGAAAAGACGAGGCGCCCGCTGTTCATCTCCTATTGAGACGGACTTGCTCCTCGGGACTCCACTCGATTCAAATGCAGGACACTCGTTTTTCTGCGCAAACATCTCAATTATAGTCACTTGGAGAACACAGAACGCTCCTTAACTGGACAGCAGTGTTCGCAATTAATTAATTGCGACTGTTGGCGTGGGGTTAGACCGCTATCATCAGAAAATTCTTTTGGGTAGACAATAAATCCTGGTTTGTCTCCTATAACATCAAGTCCCAAATAATCCCACCGGTTGACCGGATCATTCCCCACGAATCCATACAGGTTGACACCCCCGGCTTCGCCGATGGGGTCACGGTTTAAGAATTTAACCATCAGAATTAGAATTTAAGATCAATTCAAAGGCGTCCTTCCATTCTTTGAAATAAGGGGATTTCTTTATAAATTTTCTTTTATTATCGATTACGACCTCCCGGTAA
>WJJR01000412.1 GCA_014729565.1 Candidatus Zixiibacteriota bacterium
CAATGAAAGAGGGCGGTGCACCGCACGCCATCGGTGTCTGCCGCGACAAAGCGCCGCAGGTTGCAGCCGACTACTCGGAGCTTTCGGGATGGTCGATCCATCGCACGGCATTGCGCACTCGCAATCCCAATAACAACCCGGATGACTTCGAACGCGCCGCGTTGACCATCCTGGACGTCGACACGCTGACGGAATACACCGAATGGGTCACCGACTCGGCTGGCAACCAGCAGTTCCGTTACCTGTCGGCAATCGAGATGGGCAAACCGTGTGTCACTTGCCACGGTCCCCGTACCGGGATCGACGATTCGCTTGAAACGATCATCAACGAATACTACCCCGACGACCACGCGGTCGGTTTCGAGCCGGGTGACCTCCGCGGTGCATTCTCCTTAACGGTAAGTTGGCCGGAAGGCAAGGCTGTTGCCGACAGTCTCATGCTCACCAAGGAAAACAAAGAATCGAACTAGGCCATCGATGTGGTCCTGATGGGGCTCCATCCATCAGCCCCGCGTCACTCACCTACTTGCGATGAAGACTGTAGGTCAGAAGCACGGCGCGTCTACAGCGTACCACGTTCACGGCATCCGTTCCGCGCCGGGCTTCTGACAGGCGCGGTCACGTTGTCGCCCCGTGTCAGGTGCTCCCGCACCCGCCATCCGCCGACCGACATGCGTGCGCAATGCACTGCGGATGCGCGGTCGAAGATGACCCATAACCACAATGAGTATCCGCCTTCGGGAGTATTGTAAAACAATCCCGAATGCCAGCGCAACCGCCCTACAACCTACCCCATCTCCCCCAAACTCTGATACAACATCATCTTGTTACCGTCGGGATCGTAGAATGTCGCCAGCTTGACCATTCCCTCAATCTCCTGTGTGTCACCGTCGAACTTGACGTTTTTCGACTCCAGCTCCTTGCGCGCGACATCGATATCGGTGACACCCCACACCGGAGTGGCACCGCCCTTGACCTCGGGATTCTCTGCTTCGCCCAGCCCGACATTCACCCGCGCCACTGGTGATTGCAGTTCGCACCACGCCATCTCTTCGAGGTGATAGAGAAGTTTGAAGCCAAGGACTTCTTCATACCATGTGATTGCGGCTTTCAGGTCTTTGACGCTCATCGAGCAGGTCAGCCCGCCGTCGTATCCCAGTGTACTTGCCATTTCTGTCTCCTTTTGCCCGCACGTGGAAAGCTTCTGCCATTTGGTTCGTATTTTATACTTGCTTTATTTCTTTGTCAAGCGAGTTTGTGGTATGTCTGAGATCACGAGACTCATTCGTCTATGCCACCACCGCTGGACTATCCCGATCCTCGCTGAACTCCAGCGCTCTAACGGGAGCCGCTTCGCGGCCATGGCCAACCGTCTCGGCCTCAGCCGCGACACGCTGACTAAGACGTTGGCGGACATGATGACACACCGCTGGGTCCGGCGCAACCCGGGCTACGGCCACCCCCTCCGTCCGGAGTACATTCTCACCGCCGCCGGCCAACGGCTCGGGCCGATCTGTATAGATCTGATGAATACCCTCGAACGCTCAGAGACTGGGGAGATCATCCTCAACAAATGGTCGCTGCCGGTTCTCCACGCCATCGATCATGGCCACGACCGCTTTGCATCGCTGAAGGAGGCGCTACCCGGTATCACACCGCGCGCGCTCACACTGACATTGAAGGAATTACAGGAGATTAAGGCAATCGAACGAACAGTCGTCGACGAGTTCCCGCCGAGCACACGGTATGCGCTATCCAACCGCGGCCGTCACTTGGCGCAATACGCGGAGACGTTGATCTAATCGGACCGCCGAGCGGTAGGGTGGGTGTGCTATAGGTTCCGTATCATCTCCATCGATGTGAGCAGACACGGATTGATCATCCACGCAAATCTTTACCATCTGCGCACCCGCCGTGCGCGGTCCAATACGTGCGCGCGGCGCCCCACATCATCCGAACAATTCCGTCAACCGTGCCGCCACCGCACGGCAGTCATCCACCGAACAGGTGTAGGCAAACCGGATGTGCTCACCCGCCGATGGGCCGAAAAACGTCCCGGCAATACTGCCGATTCCCTCCTGCAGGATGAACTTCGACATCCACTCACCGAGGGTGGGATCACTGTCCGTCGACGGCAACGTTTGCGATGACCCCAGACGCTCCTGCAACAAGTCACGATTGATATGCGGGAACAGGTAGAATGCGCCTTTGGGTTTGCCCGGGAGTCGAAACACACCGGCGTTCTCCAAACCGGCGTAGAGCGCATCACGACGTTCCCGATATCCGTCGCGCATGCGCCCAATCTCATCGTCATGTTTCGGATCGAGCGCTTCGACAGCGCCCCACTGCGCCAGCGAGTTGATGCCGTTGGTGGTATACAGCAACGCCTTGCGGAACCGTTCGCTGAGCTGTGGCTGCGGCAGATGCGTGTACCCGATGCGCAACCCCGAGTAGTTTTGCGATTTGCTCATCGTGTACACGGGGATGAACTGTCGATATAGCTCGGGATCATTAGTCGCGTGCGCGTGTTCGGTCAGATTCACAAAGTCATCATCGTAGGTGATATCCTCGTACGCCAGATCCTCGAGCACAAAGAGTTTATGCTCCCGCACCAGCTCGAACAGCCGCTCCGTATCCGCTTTGGGAAACACCCCACCGGTCGGATTACCGGGATTGACGATGATCACCAGGCGTGGTTTGGTCTGTTCGACAGTCGCCGCCAGCTCCTCGATATCCCAGTTGAAACCCAATTCCTCTTTCAAATCGAGCGTGACCACATTGGCGCCCGAGAGCTTGGCGATATTCGATACCGATTCCCACACCGGCGACGGGCAGATGATCGTATCATCCGATCCGCACAGCGCCGTAATCACGCAGTACAGCGTACCCATGCCCCCTTGCCCGGCAAACACCGTCGTCGCATTGCAGTCATGCGTGATTCCGTTTTTGCGCTGCAGTTTGGCGGCAATCGCCTCGCGCAGCGGACGAATCCCGGTGCCTTCGGTGTAGAACGTCTTGTTGTCGCGCACCGCCTTGACGATCGCCTCGGCCACTGCGGGGAACAGGTTGTACGCCGGCGTGCCCGATTCGAGACGAAATACCTTCTCGCCGCGACTCTGCTTCTCGATCAGCACATCGCGGATCTCGACGATTTTCGACAGGCTCACATGATCGAGGACATTGGGCGACAGCACATCGTCGCCAAACACATCTCGTCGGGCAGACGCAACCTGGGTCATACGCTTTCCTCCTCGCCGTTCGGCGGCATTCAATTCCGTTCAGACGTTCCGGTCGTTGACTGTGTCGGTCGATCCGGACACACGCTTTGGTGTTTTAGAGCAATCGGGCGTCGAGACGTGTATCGAGCCGTTGTTTTACGCTGGAAATGTCGTCACAATTGATCGAGAATTGAATCCAGGGTGGGTCTGTGGAAAACAATCCCGGCCCCAGTGCGGCATGCTCGGTTCCGTCGGGACCGTACGCGTACGTGCCGCCGCCTTCATCGTCGCGCGAGTCGACTCCCACAACGAAGCACTGGTTTTCAATCGCACGCGCCTTCAGCAGTGTCTTCCACAAGTCATCACG
>WJJR01000413.1 GCA_014729565.1 Candidatus Zixiibacteriota bacterium
TACTACGGGTACCCGATTACACCGGCGTCGGAAATCGCGGAAACGGCGGCGAAGCTGATGCCTCTTGTTGGCGGTACATTCCTGCAAGCCGAATCGGAAATTGCATCGATCAACATGGTCTACGGTGCCGCGTCGACCGGACAGCGCACGATGACGGCGTCCTCGTCGCCAGGGTTTTCTCTCAAGCAGGAGGGAATCTCGTACTGCGCGGGTTCGGAGCTTCCGTGCGTGGTGATCGACATCATGCGCGGCGGCCCGGGACTGGGCAACATCGGACCGGAGCAGGGCGACTACAACCAGGTCGTCAAGGGCGGCGGACACGGGAACTATCACCTGATCGTACTGGCGCCCAACTGCGCACAGGAGATGTGCGACCTGACGATGAAAGCATTCGATCTCGCCGACAATTACCGCAATCCGGTCAGCGTTTTGGCCGACGGATTCATTGGCCAGATGATGGAGCCGGTGAATATCCCCACACCACTCACAGAACTGCCGAAGAAAGACTGGGCGGTCGAGGCCACCGCCGACACCAAAGACAATTTGGTCAGTTCGATCTACTTGTCACATGATGAACTCGAAGGTCATGTCAACAAGCTGGCCGCCAAGTACGCCGAGATCGAGAAGAATGAAGTGATGTTCGAAGAGTACCGGACCGACGATTGTGAGATTCTCACGGTCGCGTACGGTATCGTCTCGCGCGTATTGATGACGGCGATCGACGAGGCGCGCGAGCAGGGCATCAAAGTCGGTATGCTGCGTCCGATCACCCTCTGGCCGTTCCCCAAGAAGCCGTTTAAGGAACTGAATAAGCGAGTGAAGGGAATTCTGGTCGCCGAGTGTTCCACGGGAATGCTGATCGACGATGTTAAACTGGCGACCGAGTGCCGTCTGCCGACACGGTTGTACTCGCGCACCGGTGGCAATATTCCGGGGGCCGATGAACTCCTAAACGCGATCCAGAAACTGCAGGAGGAGCTGTCGTGAAAGATGTCTTCAAGAAACCGGATTCGTTCTACGAGTTCTTCACGCGCAGCGCCGGGGTCGATAAAGAAGCGACCCACTACTGTCCCGGTTGCGGACATGGCAATCTGCATAAGATAATCGCGGAAGCACTCGATGATCTCGAAATCGCCGACCGGACGGTGTTTGTGTCGCCCGTCGGATGTTCAGTATTTGGTTACTACTATTTCCACGTGGGCAATGTGCAATCCGCTCACGGCCGCGCACCGGCGGTGGCAACCGGTGTCAAGCGTGCATTGCCGCATTCGATCGTGATTTCCTATCAGGGCGATGGCGATTTGGCGGCGATTGGCGCAAACAACATTCTTCAGGCCGCCAACCGTGGGGAGTCATTGACGGTCATCTTCGTCAACAATGCGATTTACGGTATGACCGGCGGCCAGATGGCGCCGACGACGCTGATCGATCAGAAAACAACCACGTCCCCGTATGGCCGCAACGCGACCAACGAGGGATTCCCGATGCGGGTGTCCGAATTGCTCTCGTCGTTGCAGGCACCGGTCTACATCGAACGCTGTACCCTCGAAGACAGCAAGAACATCATGAAAACGCGCAAGGCGATCCGCCAGGCGCTGCAGAATCAGATCGACAATAGGGGATTCTCCCTGGTGGAAG
Organism: Candidatus Zixiibacteriota bacterium; assembly: GCA_014729565.1. Taxonomy (GTDB): domain Bacteria; phylum Zixibacteria; class MSB-5A5; order WJJR01; family WJJR01; genus WJJR01. Next base: position 1,639 of record WJJR01000413.1, read on the forward strand.
TGCTCGCGCCGTGCCCGACCGGCTGGAAGCTCGAGCCGACCGATGCGCGCGAGTGGGTGGCTACGAAGATGGTTGAAGTTTTCCCGCCGGGAACCTACAAGAAGCGCGATGATGCCGAAGCGCGTCCGATCGTACCGCATCCGGTATTGACAGCGCAGGAAGTCCTCGACAAACTCAGCATCAGCGATAAGCCCGATGAGGTCACCGCGGAGGTGGCCGAGGATTTCCCGACGCACTCGTTGGTGCTGGCCGGATTCGGCGGGCAGGGCATCCTGCTGCTCGGACAGTTGATTGCCAAAGCGGCGATGCGCGAAAGCAAGAACGTCTCGTGGTTGCCGTCATACGGCCCCGAGATGCGCGGCGGAACCGCGAACTGCCATGTCACCGTTTCGAGAAAACGCATTGGGTCGCCCTTCGTGACCACGCCGACGCATGTGATTGCCATGAACCAGCCGTCGATGGAGAAGTTTGCGCCGCTGTTGGCTGACGGCGGGTACATGATCTACGACAGCTCGTTTGTGAAGAGCGTGTCGCTGCCATCGCATGTCAAACCGATCGCAATTCCGTTCTCGGAAATTGCCAATGAGTTGGGGAACGCGAAGGTGGCCAACATGGTTGCGGCCGGAGCACTCCTGGCGTTGACCGGCATTACGGCCGACGAGTCGATGCAGCAGTTGATTCACGAGCTGCCGCGCAAGCAGTTGATCGAGGTCAACATGAAGGCGTTGGCGGCCGGACGCGAACGAATGGAGGCGCTGCAGGCCGAAACGGCTGGAACGCCGGCGTAAAGAGAGTCATTATCTGACAGTTGTGAACCGGCGCACCGCTTCGGTGCGCCGATAGAGTATACGGAGTGGGGGCAGCAGCCTTCGTGTGAGGATGCGATGAACGTCAGCATCGTCAAACAGATTCAACATCAGGAACGGCGCGTGCCATTGGTCCCCGCCGGGGTCAAGCGACTCGTCGAAATCGGCAACGTTGTCCACGTCGAACACGACGCCGGCCTGGCCGCGGGTTTCTCCGACGACGATTACCTGCAGGCCGGCGCGCACATCGTCTATTCGCGCGCCGAGGCGATCGGACGAGCCGAATTGGTGATGGGAGTCTCGCCGGTCCAGCGGGAAGATACCGAGTTCCTGTTGCCCGGACAGACGATCATGTCGTTCGGTCATCTGGTCACTCTGCATCACGAGACGATCAGTGCGCTCTGCGACAAGGGTGTTACCGCGGTCGCGTACGAGTGGATCGAAAACGAGCAACACCACCGTCCGATTGTGGAGGTGATGGGAGAAATCGCCGGCCCGATCGCGGTGACCATGGCGGCACGGTTTCTCGAGAGCCATCATGGTGGACGCGGCGTGTTGCTCTCGGGCGCCCCGGGGATTCCGCCGGCGCATACAGTCATCATTGGCGGTGGTACGGTCGGTGTGGCAGCGGCTCGCGCGGCTGTTGGACTGGGCTCGCAGGTGATTGTTCTCGACAAGGATCCCGACCGGTTGCGTTTGATCAATGACATGTTTGATCGCCGCGTGATTACGTATCGATCGTACGGCTACAATCTGGAAAAGGTCATCCAGTTCGCGGATGCCGTAATCGGCGCCGTCTGGGTCCGTGGTGGCCGACCGCCGCTGTTAATTACCCGGGAAATGATGCGCACGATGAAGCCGCGCTCGGTGATTGTCGACTGCTCGATTGACCAGGGCGGTATCACCGAGATTGCGCGGCCGACGTCACTGACCGATCCGATTTTCGTGGACGAAGGCGTGATCCACTGCAACATTCCGAATTTGCCGGCCACAGTCGCGCGCACGGCGTCGTTCGCACTGGCCAACGCATTATTCCCCTACACGCGCCACATTGCGGAGGGCGGCATCGAGGCCGCGATCAAACTCCAGCCCGGTTTTCGCGAGGGGATTTACATTCGACAGGGGGAGATTCACCACCCGGCCGTTGCCGGACTGATGGATTCGGTGGCGACACATTCGATCGTCACGTAACACCATCGCCCCGTGTGGTCGTAGAGTAACGAGGAGTATATGGAAACAGCGGATGCCATAACTGAGCAACTCAGGGACGTGCCCAACAAGCGCTCGTCGATGTGGCTTGATCAGTTTCAGCGCAAAGTCACCACGCCCGAGAACGCATTGAAAGCGGTCAAGTCGGGTGATCGTGTGTACATCCACCCCGGCTGCGCCGAACCCGAATCCTTAGTACACGCGATGGTCGCGCGCAAAGACGAGCTGACCGACGTGGAAGTGGTGCACATCCTGACCCTGGGTACGGCCGATTATGTCGGCCCCGACATGGAAGGCCATTTTCGCCACCGGTGCCTGTTCACCGGTCCGAACGTGCGCAAAGCCGTCAACGAGGGACGCGCCGACTATGTACCGATCTTCTTGGGTGAGATTCATCGGTTGTTTAAAGACGGTACGTTGCCGATTGATGTGTCTCTCATTCAGGTGTCTCCACCCGATGAGCACGGATTTTGCTCGTATGGCGTCGGCATCGATATCACTAAGCCCGCGGCCGAAAATTCCAAGATCGTCATCGCCGAAGTAAACCGTCAGACACCGCGCACATTGGGTGACAGTTTCATTCACCTCAGCAAGCTCGATCACATTGTGATGGTGGACCGTCCAATGCTCGAGCTACCACCGGTGAAGATGACCGATGTTCACTCGAAGATCGGACAATATGTCGCGGATCTGATTGACGACGGGGCCACCCTGCAAATGGGCATCGGCGGCATTCCCGATGCGGTGCTGCACCACTTGCAGAGCAAACAGGATCTGGGTATTCACACCGAGATGTTTTCCGATGGTGTCATCGATCTGGTGCGCAAAGGCGTGATCAATAACGAAAAGAAAACGCTGCATCCGGGGAAGATCATTTCCGCGTTTGTGCTGGGCACACGCGACCTGTACGATTTCATCGACAACAATCCGATCTGTGAATTCCATCCCGACAGCTACTGCAACGATCCGTTTATCGTCGCGCAGAACGACAACATGGTGGCGATCAACTCCGCGTTGCAGGTCGATCTGACCGGACAGGTCTGTTCCGATTCGATCGGGTATTCGATCTATTCCGGTTTTGGCGGACAGGTTGATTTCATTCGCGGCGCGGCACGGTCACGCGGCGGCAAACCGATTATCGCGTTACCGTCGACCGCGAAAGGCGACACACTCAGCCGCATCGCCGTGCATTTGGATGAGGGCGCCGGCGTGGTGACCAGTCGCGCGGATGTCCACTATATCGCCACCGAGTATGGTGTGGCGTATCTGTTCGGCCGTTCGATTCGTGAACGCGCCAAAGCCCTGATCGATATCGCCCATCCCAAGTTCCGTGATGAACTCACGGAGCAGGCGAAGAAGTTGAAGTACCTGTAGCACAATTCCATTCACGAAGTTCTGATCTCGATTCAGTCCATGGGGTGCCCCACCCTAACCGCCGATCGACAAAGTCGGCCGGCGGTTAGAGCGATTGTCAGAAGTATTTTCCGTTAGCAGAAGCCCCCGTTCAGTCGTCAAGCCTCCCCTGTCATCCCCGCGCAAGCGGGGATCCATTTTGAACCCAGCCACGCGCGGAGAATGGATTCCCGCTTGCGCGGGAATGACAA
>WJJR01000010.1 GCA_014729565.1 Candidatus Zixiibacteriota bacterium
AACGAGATCAAGAACCTGATGTTCATCTTCGAAGATCTCAATCTCCTCGACGACCGTTCGATTCAAAAAGTGCTCAAGGAAGTCGAAACGAAAGACCTCGCGGTGGCGATGAAAGCCGCATCGGAAGATGTGAAACACAAGATCTTCAGCAATGTGTCGGAACGTGTCGGCACGATGATCCGCGAAGAAATCGAATTCCTCGGACCGATGCGTCTCTCCGAAGTCGAAGCGGCTCAGCAACGGATCGTTGAATCGCTGCGCCGTCTCGAAGGCGAGGGCCAAATTGTCATCACCGGCCGTGGCGGAGGCAAAGATGACATCATCATCTGATCGTGTCCTCCGCCGTACACAGGTCTCGGAACGGCACTATCGCATTGGTGATGCCGCTCCCGGAGCGCCCGCTCCGATTGATAATCGTCCGTACTCCGTGCAGGAGGTCGAACAGCAGTACAACAGCAAGCTGGAGCAGGTCCGTGAGGAACATCAGACGGCGCTCGAGCAGGCGTATCAGAACGGCTACCGCGATGGTTCGGCGATGGCGAAGTCGACCATCAGTGAGCAGAATGAGAGGCTCACCAAACTCATCGAATCGATCGCCGAAGAATTCATGCGGACACGTGCCGACTGGTTTGCCGAAAACGAGAAGCAAGCTGTTGAATTGGTGTGTGCTGCTCTGGAGCATCTCCTCGGAGAACGTCCGCCGGTCCGCAGTCACATCGAACGGGCCTTGAAAGCCGCCTTCGAACAGTTGGGCAGCGGTGACCGTGCGACCGTACGGTGTCATCCGAAGGATCTGGAATTCGTCGAAAAGACATTCGAAAAGCGGCTCGAAGAATTCCGTGGCTTTCGCAAGCTGCGGGTGTTGGCCGATGACCAGATCGGTGTCGGCGGATGCCTCGTGGAAACTGAATTGGGCGTCGTCGATGCACGGATTGAAAAGCAACTGGCAATTCTCAAGAGCGTTCTGATGCAGCACGCCACATCGCGACGCAGCAATAGCGCTGCCACACCGGTGCAGTCCGAAGAGTAAGGTCGATCATGGCGCCATCGTCAACCCTCCAGGATCGATCACCGATGCGGCCCACACCGTGGGCGGAGTACACATCGATCATTCATTCCGCGGAAACAGTTCGCCCCACGGGACGGGTTGTGGGCCTCGTTGGCCTGACGATCGAAGCTGACGGTCCCCATGTCCAAGTGGGCGACCTGTGCCTGCTCGAAGACATCTCCGGCCGTCGCCGGCTCCCGGCCGAGGTTGTCGGATTCCGGCAGGGCCGTGTCTTGCTGATGCCGATTGGCGAACGCCAGGGGATCGGACCGGGCTGGGTGGTGACCGCCACCGGCGAGTCGCTCACTATTGGTGTGAGTGACGCCATGCTCGGGCGTGTGGTGGATGCGTTGGGACATCCGATCGACGGCGGTACGGCGATCCCCGCCGATGTACAACGTTCGCTCGATGCATCGCCGCCACATCCGCTGCATCGCCCTCGTGTCATTGATCGACTCAACACCGGCGTGCGGGTGATCGATACCCTGATGACACTCGGAAAGGGACAACGCATCGGGTTGTTTGCCGGTTCGGGTGTAGGGAAGAGCACGTTATTGGGCATGATTTCCCGTACATCGTCCGCTGATGTCAATGTGATTGCCCTTGTGGGCGAACGCGGCAAGGAAGTACGGGATTTCATCGAACGCGATCTCGGGCCGGAAGGAATGAAGCGTAGCGTGACCGTTGTGTGCACATCGGACCAACCGGCACTCATGCGACTGAAAGCGGCGCATACGGCAACGACGATCGCGGAATACTTCCGCGACCGTGGCGCCGACGTGATGCTGCTGGTCGATTCCATCACCCGCTGGGCACTCGCACAGCGCGAAGTCGGACTGTCGATCGGTGAACCGCCGACAACGCGTGGCTTCCCGCCGTCTGTGTTTGCCATGCTGCCGCGCTTGCTCGAACGGGCCGGCCGCGCCTCGCGTGGTTCGATTACCGGCGTCTATTCCGTGCTGGTCGAAGGCGATGATATGGCCGAACCGATCTCCGATTCGTGTCGGGCCATTCTCGACGGGCACATTTCACTGTCGCGACGCCTTGCCTCACAGAATCACTTTCCGGCGGTCGATGTTCTCGAATCGATTTCACGTGTCGCCAAAGATGTGCTCACACGTGAGGAATGCGATCTGGCGGGCATGGCGCGGGACATTCTCGCGACGTACCGTGAAGCCGAAGATCTCATCAGCGTCGGAGCATATAAACGCGGTTCGTCGCCAGACATCGACCGTGCCATTGACGTGATCAAGGAACTCACCGGCTTCTTGCGCCAGCAAGTCGATGAGTTCACCGATGCCGATGCCACCTGGAACGCCCTGCGCACGATCCTGACCAAACAGACCACAGACACCAAGAACAGCACCGCACAGTAGCCGCCATGCGTGCCTTTCGATTCCGACTGGAGCGACTATTGCACCTGCGCGAAGCAGAGAAGCAACAGTGCGCGCTCGAACTGGCCGAGAAGCGACGGCTCTTTGATCAAGAACAACGGAGATTACGCCAGGAGTTGCGCGAGCGCGAACGTGTGACAACCTCTTACCGACGTTTAGGTCGGCAGGCGTCGGCGGCGTGGTCATGGAATTCGGCGCGTGATGCCATGCGAGCCGCCGAAACGCGGGTGGCCAATCAGGCGAAGACGACCAAGGCGGCCCTGGATGAAGTCGACCAGGCGCGTGAGCGGCTGGTCGAAAAATCGGGCGAGGTGGAAAGCTATGTTCGGCTCAGAGAAAAGCAACGCGAGGAGCATGATCTGGCCGCACGGCGCGCCGAACAGAAAGTCCATGACGATACGGCCGTCGACCGCCACCTCCAGCGCCAACGTGAACAGGGAACAGGCGGAGCGGAAGTTCTTACCGGATAGCCCCGGAAAAACGCGTTCTCAATCAGAGCGCTGACGACGGAATCTACGCCGACACCCCAACCGACCAACGCCCCAACTCGCTCAACGACAATGAGCTACTCCCCAAGCCGCCATCTCCGAACAATCGGGCACACGGCTTGCGCTACGCCTTGCGGGGCAGTGTTCCCAAACGGAGGGTGCCGTTATCGCAGCCGACGAGAAAGACAAGAAAGAAACACCGGAAGACAAAGCTGACGCGAAGGCAACCGACACGGACGCGTCGGAGGAGCCCAAACAGGGCAAGTCGATCAGCCCGTTGACGATCATCATTTCGGCGGTCGTCAGCTTTGTGATCTTCCTGGGTGTCTTCAGCTACATGATGGGTGTTTTCGATCCGCCGCCGCCGGAGGACGCCGCTGAAACGCAGGCAGCGGACGAATCGGGTTCATCCGCCTCGACATCACAGGACTATGTGTCAAAGTACGGCGAAGCCGCTGCCGCGGTCGAACAGGCGCAGCAGTCGCAGGCCATTGACACGATTGCCGAAGTCGCATTGCTCGATCAGCGCCGCAAAGAAATCGAAGCCGAGGAGCGCAAGCTCGCCAAAGAACGCAAGGAACTCGAAGCATTGCGGGCTGAAGTCGAAGATCTCATGAACAAGAAACAGGCGATTGCCGAAGAGAAGCTGTCTTACATCGCCAAATTGCTGGATGCGATGAAGCCTGACGAGATGAGCGGCCTCATCGCGAGTTTGGATAATGCGACCATTATGGATGTGCTACCACGCATGAAGCCGCAAACCGCTTCGCGCGTGTTGGCCAGCTTGCCGCCCGAACGCGCGGCGACAATCACGATGGAATTGATTCGATCGGAAGGAACGCTGAACACACCGTGAGCTTTATACCGTCCGATATCCTGGCCCACCTGATTCTGACCGGTAACGTGACCGGCCGGAAGGAGGGCGCAGCGGCGACCGGGGATGCTGAAGGTTCGGCCTTCGCCGATGCATTGGCAACCCTGCTCGGGAACAAGCCGCAGACCGACGGATTCGCTTTCCTGACAGACGCCGAACAGCAATCGGTTCCATTGTCCGTAGAATCGACTGAAGTATCAGACTCTGAGGACAATACAAATGTACCTATCAGTGTTGCTGCATTAGAGGGCAAAGCTCCAGAAGCTCTCCCGACGGTGCCGGCTGACTTGGTGGCAGCGCATCGACTTGCGACAGTCCATACGGAGGACAATTCCGAAGCCACGCTGCCAACCAAGGTAGTGGCTACTGATCAGGACGCGGACCAGGCCGGTTTGCCACAGAAGGCAACAGTACACTTAAAGGATGGTCTGACACCACAGATTCAGAAACAGGTTGGCGAGACCGCACCGGAGCCAACCGCCGGTGACGCCACGAAGGTCGCCCCAACGACGGCGCAAAAGTCCGCCAACGGGCAGGACGCTCTTATCATTGACAATGCCCCGGCTGTTCCAACAGAGCAGACCGAGGTACCGAAAGAACTGCCGGGCAGCAAGCAAGAGAACACCACCACTAACTCGAAGCCGATCGATGCAAAGAGCGCCCATCAGAACGCCAACTCGCATACTGCAGAAGGCGCCACTCCGACCGATGTCGATGATGCCGTTGAGCTAGCACAGCGCCAGAGCACAACATCGGCCAAAGGCCAAGCACAAGGTGCGGTTCAATTCGAGCAGCAGCCGGCGGAGACAATCAAACAATCAATAGAGAATCCACCGCAGCCTGCTACAGAGCCCGATACCGCAAGCGTTCGGGCGAAGCAGGATTCTGAAGTAAGGGCAGAGGGCGGACAAAGAGATACACACCGGGCGAAGGCCCCTGATGTCCACTCCGTCCACAAAGACCCTCTCCAAAATGATGCGCCGCCAGCAGGCCAGTCAGAAGCAACTGATCAGAAGCCCCAAATACCCTCGCCCGACGTGACATCAGCTTCACAGCACGCCGAGGTAGAGGTCTCCGCTGCCGCTCCCAAGGCCAACAATCAGCCGGAGAAGTTGATCAAATCGGAATCTCGTTCTAAGAGAACCGCTGCCGAGCCAATTCGACATCACTCTGAATTGCAGTCTGAGCCCAGGCCAACGAGCGCAACAGGCGCAACGTCCAGCGATACCGCACCGGCGAATGAACTGAACCCGGCTGCTCAGATGAAAGCAGCAGTCAAACAGAACATGGGTGAGGCACAGATCGTTCAGAGCGCGAATCAGCAAACACCGGGTGGCGCTGAGAACAGCAATCAGAACCAGGCAACGACGATCCAGTCTCTGGCCAACGCCGGACAGTCCACAGAGAAACCGGCCATGCCGGAACTGACACAGCCGCGTCAGTTCATTGTCGAGACGCCGAAGCCCATTCAGGTACCGGGCCAGGTGCGTGTCCGCATCGAGCCGCCGGAACTGGGCCATATCCGTGTCGATCTGACATCGAGTGGCAACGGGATCATCGGGACAATGCGCATCCGCTCCGAGCAAACCCGCGACATGATCGAACGCAATATCGGCGATCTGCATAAGTCGCTCGCCGATGCCGGAGTGCGCGTCGAACGTCTGGAAGTCGTCGGGACATCACGGGGCGACGCCCGCCAGCCGTTCAACCCGAATACACCGAATCAAAACGATGGCGGCAATCCGTGGCTGCGCAATCAGTCGCACGACCAGTCCGGATCGCCACGCCAGCATCACGATCATAATGACGCACAACCATCGGGCGGCTACCACGCGCCCACGGCGTTTGCCAACACGGACATGGATACAGCGAGTCGTGTCGCCTTAGGTCGTCTCGATCTCGTCGCATAAACGGGGAGTTGTTTATGACCACAGTAGCACCAGTTGATCAAATCAACACCGGAACGGCACAGTCGGCCACAGAGCGCATCACCGGACTCAACGATCTGGGTAAGGATGATTTCCTGAAGTTGTTCGTCACGCGTCTCGCCAACCAGGACCCGTTGGAGCCGGTCAAGGATGAACAGTTCATCGCCCAATTGGCGCAGTTCACCCAGCTCGAGCAGCTCTACAATATGAATGACAATCTGGAAAACTCGCTCGAGTGGAGTTCCATGTTGTCGCAGACCATCAACAACACAATGGCCACGTCTCTGATCGGCCGCGACGTGCGGGTCGATTCCGAATCGGTGGTTTTGGACGAGAGCGGACCCGCCACAATCAACTTTGAACTCGGTGAAGGCGCCGCCAACGTCCGTCTCGAAATCACCGATGGCAGCGGTGCGGTGATGCAAGTGTTGAGCGCCGGAGCCACCGGTGCAGGCGCCCATAGTGTTGAATGGGACGGTAACGATACGAACGGTAACCGTGCCCCGGCGGGCACCTATCACCTGCGCGTTCTGGCCAGCGACAGCGAGGGCAACGACATCGCCTCGCAGGCCTATTTCTCCGGCACGGTTGACGGAGTGCGGTATCTCGACGGCAGCGCCATGCTGATGATCGGCAAGGCGATGGTTCCGATCAGCAATGTGATTCAGGTCTCGGCGGTTGACGAGTAGAGGACAATTGCAATGAGTGTGATCAGCAACATTCGCGCCGCCGCCTCTCAGGCACTGGCCAACAGCCCAAAGGTGCAAACGAATGCACCCGCGGACCGGGGCGAGTTTGCGCGTGTGTTGCGGCAAAAGCTCGATCAACACAAGATTGTCGTGTCGGCCCACGCGGCCGACCGCATGGTGCGGCGTGGGATCATTCCGACAGAAGGAACAATCAAGCGTCTCAACACCGCCTTCGATCTGGCCACGCAAAAGGGCTCGAAGGAAGCCTTGTTTCTGCTCGATGATTTGGCGGTGATCGCCTCTGTACCGAATCGCACAGTCAAGACCGCCCTGGGGCGCACGAAGCTCGAAGCCGGTGTATTTACGCACATCGATTCGGCCATTGTGCTGCCGCAGGAGACGGCTTCTCAAAACGAAAACAATGATAACGTTAATCGGTCACCACGATCGTCCGGCTGGACCTCAACCGAGGGAGCCGCGGTCCAAAAGGGAGGGCCCCTGCTATGATGGCCTCGCTATTTGCGGGAGTCTCCGGATTGCGCAACCACATGGTTCGTCTCAATCTCGTCGGAGACAACATCGCGAACATCAACACCATTGGCTTCAAAGGCGGCCGCGTCACGTTCCGTGAAGCGCTGGTGCAAACCATCCGCGGAGCAGCGCGTCCGTCGAACAACTCCGGTGGTACCAACCCGGTACAGCTCGGTCTCGGTATGCAGGTCGCAACCGTCGACAACCGTTTCCAGCAAGGCGGATTGGAAACAACGGGCGAACTGACCGACCTCGCACTCCAGGGATCCGGGTTCTTCATCTTGTCTGATGGTGTGCAGGAATTTTACACGCGTGCCGGCGCCTTCGGTCTCGACTCCAATTCGAATCTGGTCAATCCGGCCAACGGATTCTACGTGCAAGGAAAGATGGCCAACACCGATGGCACGATTCCCGCCACGACGGCGATCGGCAACATCGTGTTGCCGTTCGGCCAGCAGGATCCGGCCAAAACCACCACGGAAATCTTTCTGGCGAACAACCTGAACGCCACCGCGACAACATCAGACGCATCTCTCGTGTCGGCCGGCGGGACGAACATCGACAGTGTCACGGGCATGGCGGCCGATGGCGCAGGTGGTACGCACACCCTGACCATCGCAGGCAGTCAGCCGACCAATTCCACAGCGCTGTCGGGAACCGCCGGTATGAACCTGAGTGATACACTCGGTACACTCGGTGTCACACAGGCGGGCCTGGATTCCGGGTTGACGTATAACGTCGATGGCGGATCGGATGTGCTCGTTACAGGGTTGACGCTCAATTCGACGGTGTCTGAATTGGTCGCGGCAATCTCTAAAGTCCCCGGGATGAGCGCCAGTTTTGAATCCGGCACCGGACAAATCCGTGTGACGCGCGATTATGCCGGTGACGGTACCGCCTACAATGTCAATAGCAACGTGGCCGTCGCCGGTGACGTCGCCAACGTCATTTTCGGAGCCGCAGTCGGCAATCAGTTCCAGGCCAATAACGGGACCGCGCATACCTTCACGGTCACCGATGACTTTGTTCCGAATACCGGTAATCCCATTAACGGAACGGTTCTGGAAGTGACACTGAATCAGACCACTGGTTTGGTGACGGGTATTGAGGGTCTGGGCAACGGTGGCATCAACATTATTTCATCGTCGCAGTTGGCGGCCGGAACCGCGGTGATTGAAACCGTGGACACACAGCACGCCACGTCGATCACCACCTACGACACCCAGGGTGGCAAACACACGATCGTGTTCACCTTCACCAAGCAGGCGACGCCGAATTTGTGGCGCTGGAAGGCCACCGCTGCCGGCAATGAACTCCCGGTCTCGGGTGACGAAGGCACCGTTGCCTTCAACGCTGATGGGTCGCTGTCGCGATTCACCTTCGACGACCTGTCGGACTCATTGTCCATCGACCCGAACAACGGCGCGGCGGTGATGTCCATGAAGCTGTTCCCGGGAACCGGCGGTGACTTCGATGGTCTCACCGGGTTTTCGTCGAACTTCTCGGCCATCGCCAAGAACCAGAACGGATACGGCCTCGGTATGCTCGACAAGATCTCGATCGACGAGCGCGGCGTGATCACGGGTATCTTCACCAACGGTGTCTCACGCACGCTCGCTCAGGTCATCCTGGCCGATTTCAACAACCCGGGCGGTCTGTTGAAAGCCGGTGAAACGTTGTTCGCCGCATCGGCCAACTCCGGTGATGCGGTACGCGGCGTGGCCGGCGCAACGGTCAACGCCTCAATTTCCTCGGGAGCGCTCGAGGGATCCAACGTCGATCTGGCGGAGGAATTCACGAACGTGATCACCTCCCAGCGTGGTTTCCAGGCCAACGCGCGAGTGATCACAACGTCCGACCAGTTGCTCAATGAGCTGGTCAACATTAAGCAGTAGTCATCGTGGCCGTCTCCGGAGGGTATCCGGAGACGGCCTCGCAGCCGATAGCAATAAGGGTGATCAACCACTCACTGTATGGCAATAAGACACCTGGCACCTTCCATGCGAAGAAGGATTACAGGGTGAATCGATGATAAAGCTGACCCAGTTGACAGGCCGTCCGATCGTTATTAACTCGGATTTGATCGAATTCGTCGAGGCAACGCCCGACACGATCATCAGTCTGACAACCGGTAAGAAGATCATGGTGCAGGAATCGGATGAAGAGGTCATTCGACTGACGGCGGCGTATCGGCGTCTCTGCCATGTCGAACCGACCAACACATCCAAAGTCGAGACGCAATGAAGTCTGTATTGGTCATCGTGCTGGTGGCGGCCGTGATGGCGGGAGCGGCGTTCTTTACCGTGAGACAGGTCGTGCTCCCCCAATTCGGTCCGGGCTCGCAGGCAGCGAGCGCCGACGCCTCGGAGACGACCGCCGCCCAAAAGGGTGAGGGTGAGGTGTATCTCATCGAAGATCTCCTCATCAACCCCAAGGGCACGGAGGGGACGCGGTATCTGTCGACCTCTCTCGGCCTCGAGGTGGCATCGCCGGAAGCCGTCGAAAAGCTACAGGAACGAGACCTGCAGGTGCGCGATATGTTGATCTCGATACTCTCCTCACGGACGGTCACGCAACTGACCAGCACGACCGAACGCGAGAGAATGCGCCTTGAGATTCAAGAGCGGCTGGACAACATGCTGAAGGGACAGCAGTTGCTCGCGGTCTACTTTGTCGATTATGTCATGCAGTGAGGGTTCATGTCCAACGTACTATCGCAAGACGAAATTGATGCGTTGTTAGCCGAGTCGCAGGGAGGCGACAGCGGTCCAACGCAAACGAAGGCCCCGAAGTCGGGATCGGGCGGGGCGCAACGCTACGACTTCAAACATCCCAACCGGATCAGTAAGGATCAGATCCGTGTGTTGGAAAGCATTCACCGGCACTTCGCCGGACGGTTAGCGTCGAGCCTGTCCGCCATGATGCGCGCGGTGGTCGACGTCGATGTGTTGCGGGTCGACCAGGTCACGTATTCCGAGTTCATTGGCTCGATGGCCGCACATCCGTGCACGTACACATTCCAACTCAATCCACTGGAGGGCACGTGCATCGCCGACTTCAGTCCTGTCCTGACATTCGGATTCGTCGATCGTGTGTTCGGGGGGCGCGGCAAGGGACTGGAAGCCGAACGCGAAGTCACCGGGATTGAATTGAGTGTAATGGACAAGGTGTCCAATCGCGCCTACAAGGAATTGGCCGAAGGGTGGGGACGGATCATCGAAGTCGAAGTCGAACCGTCGTCGATTGAAACCAACCCACAACTCATTCAAATCGTGCCCTCCGGAGAAACCGTCATTGTCGTGACGCTGGAGATCATGATGCTGGAGGTGCAGGGCAATCTCACCTTCTGTTATCCGTATATCACACTCGAACCGGCCCTGGCGAAGATGTCGGGGCAGAACTGGTTTGAAGCGACACGACTGAAGACATCGGTGCGGGATAAGAATACGTTGGATGAAAACCTGCGCAACGTCCACACCGACGTCTCCGCCGTCCTCGCACAAACCAACATTTCGATGAAAGAGTTTTTGAGCATTCAGGTTGGCGACGTTCTCATCACCGATACGGAAACCGTTGTGCCGACGCGGATCAAGGTGGGTGGTGTCGAGAAATACGTCGCCCGTCCGGGTGTCCGCGGGAAACGCTGCGCCGTGGAAATCATGTCGGTCACCGATGCACAAGATGTACCGCCGCAATCCTGACGCGAGCCGAGGATAGACTATGGACGAGCAGCAGAACGATCAGCCGGAAGAGCAGAACGAACAGCCGCAGGATGCGGCGCCGGATACGCCAAGCCCCGAACCACAGGCGTCCTCGGATGTTGGGGAGTCCAAGCCGGAGGAGACACCCGACGCTGTGAAAGCCGCGGGGAATGACCCCATCGGTGAGGGCGGTGCGGAACAGACCACCGACACAGAAGGCGGTGACGGTGAGTCGATCGATGCATCCTCGATCAAAGACCCCAGCATGGATTTCCCCGAGCCGCCGACCACCGATGTTGGGTCCGGCGCAGCGGTTCAGAGCGAGGCACAGGCACATCCCGCAGAATTCCCACAGTTTGGCAACAGTACCGGCGCCAAGGTGCCGCGGAACATCAATCTGCTCATGGATGTCAATCTGCCGGTGTCGATTGAGCTGGGACGCACATCGCTGCCGATCGGTGAGATCCTCGAATGGGGACAGGGGTCGATTATTGAACTGGATCGTCTGGCCGGCGAACCGGTTGATCTGATGGTCAACAACAAGCTGGTCGCCAAAGGCGAAGTCGTTGTCGTCGACGAAAAGTTCGGATTGCGCATTACGAGTCTCACGTCGCCACGCGAGCGACTCGAGTCTCTGTAGACATCGCTCACCACATTCCATCGGAAGGAATGTCTTGTGAAGATTCTCCGTAGTCAGGCATATCTGTGCGCGTTGGGGCTGATGATGGTCCTTGTGTCGGCTGATGCGGTCTCCGCGCAGTTGGTGGCCCAGGCCGATACCGCCAACGCACTGACGGACTTTGCCTCCGAGTCGTTGTGGTCTTCGGTCGGACGCCTGGCAATTGCGCTGATCGTTGTCGTGGTTCTGATCTGGGGCACACTGTGGGTGGCTAAACGGGTCATGAGCGGACGGTTGATGGGACACAGTGATTCGCCCGTCCGCATCTTGGAACGTTGTCATCTTGCACCGAAACGATCTGTCGATGTTGTCAGTATCGGCAACCGGGTGCTCGTGCTCGGAGTGACCGAACACAACATCGGTCTGCTCACCGAGCTGCAGCCGGGCGATCTGCCGGCATCGAGTGCGTTTGCCGATGCCCTCAATCAGAAGCAAACGACCGACACGCGTTATCGCGATGCTCTCTCGCAAGCACGTCAGAAACTCAACGAACTCTTTCAGTCGGCCCGGGACTCCGAAAAGGAACCGGTACCGACATCTCGATGACTATGCTGAGTCAACGCATTCGCCGATATCATTTGCCGCTCGTGCTCGCCCTGTTGCTGGTGATCTGTGTCGCCTCATCCGCGGCGGCGCAGGGCCTGCCCAAAGTGTCGATAGGCATCGAAGACAGCGACAGTCCCTCGGATCTGTCGGTCACGCTGAAGATCATTCTGCTGCTGACCATTCTGTCGCTGGCGCCGTCGATTGTCATTACGATGACGTCATTCACACGCATCATCGTCGTTCTTTCGTTCTTGAAACACGCTTTAGGCACACAGCAGATGCCGCCGGCACAGTTGCTGGTCGGATTGGCGTTAATTCTCTCCTTCTTCATCATGGCGCCCGTGTTCTCACAAGCCTATGAAGAGGGAATCAAACCATACACCGAGGGCACCATCGATCGTGATCAGGCGTATGAACGCGGCATTGAACCGATTCGCGAGTTCATGCTCAAGCAAACACGCGAAAAGGACCTTGCGTTGTTTGTTCGCCTCGCGGGATTGGAAAAGCCGACGACTCATGCCGACGTGCCACTGCGGGCACTGCTGCCGGGATTTGTAATTTCCGAACTACGAGTGGCTTTTCAAATCGGGTTTGTCCTGTTCATACCGTTTCTGATCATCGATATGGTCGTGGCTTCGGTCCTGATGTCGATGGGTATGCTGATGTTACCGCCGATCATGGTGGCAATGCCATTTAAGATCCTGCTCTTCGTTCTGGTGGATGGGTGGTACCTGGTGGTGCAATCACTGGTTGGATCATTCTACTGACGATGAGAGTCGCACATTGAGGATTAGACGATGACTGTCGAATATGTCTTGGCACTGGGCCGCGATGCGGTCTCGATGACACTGATGCTCGCCGCACCGATGCTGGCGCTCGGCTTGCTGGTGGGTGTCACGATCTCGATTCTCCAGGCCGTCACGCAGATCCAGGAAATGACGTTGACCTTCGTGCCCAAAATCGTCGCCGTTGCGGTGGCTCTGCTGGTCTTTCTGCCGTGGATCATCGAGCGGCTGGTTGGTTTCACCACGCGTCTCTACGCGAGCATCCCAACAATTGTCGGTTAAGAGGGGGGAGGGG
>WJJR01000414.1 GCA_014729565.1 Candidatus Zixiibacteriota bacterium
ACGGCGGGGATTGGTGACGAACAAATCATCGCCGACCAACTGAATCTGATCGCCAAGTTTTTCGGTCATCAGTTCCCAGCCATCCCAATCGTCTTCGGCGTGACCGTCTTCAATGGAAATGATCGGGTACTTGTCGACCCAGTCGGCATAGAAGTCGACCATCTCGGCCGAACTCAGTTGCCGTCCTTCACCTTCGAGATTGTATTTCCCCGACTTCTCGTCGTAGAACTCTGTCGACGCCGGATCGAGGGCGAAGGCAATGTCCTCACCGGGATCGTACCCGGCCTTTTCGATCGCCTCTGTGATCACCTGCAGCGCTTCTTCATTCGATTTCAGATTGGGAGCAAAGCCGCCTTCATCACCCACAGCCGTGTTGTAACCTTTTTCGGATAAGACCTTCTTCAATGCGTGAAAGACCTCGGCCCCGGCGCGCAACGCTTCGGAGAAACCATCAAAGCCGATCGGGACAATCATGAACTCCTGGCAGTCGACATTGTTGTCGGCGTGCTTGCCGCCATTGATCACATTCATCATCGGCACCGGAAGGATCTTGGCATTCGGACCGCCGAGATAGGCATACAGCGGCAGGCGCGATGATTCGGCCGCCGCTTTGGCGACAGCCAGCGATACACCCAGAATGGCATTGGCGCCGAGCTTCGATTTGTCGTCAGTGCCGTCGAGTTCGATCAGGAATTGATCGACATCGCCCTGATCAAGCGCTTCCATTCCGGCTTCGACGAGTTCCGGGGCGATGGTGTCGTTGACACCGTTAACCGCTTCGGTGACGCCCTTACCGTTGTAACGGTTCTTGTCGCCATCGCGGAGTTCGAGCGCCTCGTGGGCGCCGGTCGACGCGCCCGATGGCACCGCGGCCCGTCCGAGCGAGCCATCCTCAAGGCCGATTTCGACTTCGATCGTTGGGTTGCCACGGCTGTCCAGTATTTCACGTGCAGAGCAGTATTCAATCATGGGCATGGCCGGCCTCCAAGAGTGTATCCGTGTTTGGGCGCCGTCAATACGGCGAATCGTTCAAGCAACAGTGAGGAGGTGAGGGCGTCAACCGTTTTCGATTCCCCCTCACCCCTACGACAAAAAACCGTCGTGGGGGAGAGAACGAATCCCAGGGTGGGTGGTTCTCGTCAATGCTCGTAAGAGCATTGACGAGGTTCACCCACCGTCATTACGACACATGAGTAAACAATCCATCGGTTGGGTCGCGGTCTCCACACCCATCGCGGTACCCAAGACACAGACAGCTAGTGGGACTCGTGCTCGCCGGGAGGCTCGCCCCCCGTATTACGGAATGTCTACAGCAACTGACGGCGGCGGCGGATGAACCACTCGATCGTGAGAGCCGCAATAAAGATGATCAAGAGCGGTGTCTTGTTCCAGAGGGGGATTTCGAGACGGGTTTCCTGCACTGTGGCCGACCAATCGAGGGAGTCGAGATAGGCGGGAGATTCGTTCTCCGAGTAATACCGACCGCCGGTTTGCAGAGCGACCGACTGCAAGGTGTGTTGATCCAGGCTGAGAGATTGCTGTTCGAGACCGTAGGGTTCGACACGGAAGACGCCACCGGTGAGCGACATCGTCACCGAATCGACCAACGCTTCGCCGTTGTAGCGATAGGTACCCGGCTCGAGATTGGAAATCTGGCCGCTGAAACGATCGCCCGATCCGGGTGGGAGTGATACCTGGATCGTGTCGGTGATTCCCGTCGTGTCGCGCCAGATGCGCGCGGTTACCTGCGCACGGTCGAGGAAACGATACGCTTCGTCGTAGACCGAGGCATCCATCACAATCGGTTCGCCGACGAAATAGACCTGGCGATCAGACCGGACGGCCAAACGGTCGGTGTCATCCCGCAGGGTCAGCCAACGGATCGCATTGGTCCAGAAGGCCTCGTATTCGATAGCCTCTTCCCCGGCGCGTGCACTCGCCGACACCCAGCGCCACAGCGGTCCGCCGGAGAGAATCAGCGCCTTGCCGCCGCGCCGTGACCGTGTCCACACACCGGGACAATCAGTCACTGAGGTTAAGGGCGACGCCGTAACGAGGACGTCGGCATCATTAGGCAATTCCGAGAAGCAATTCACCTGCACCCAGGGCGGATGCTCGCGCCAGCCACGAATGGTCTCGTTCCACTCATCGGCCGGATCGAACCGCACCAGCGGGTGATTCTGACGGGTGGCGAGCGGCTCGAGAGTGAACTCCGCATCGACCCGTTCGGCCACCGACCGTTGAAAATCGAACGGATACGGCAGTGATTGCGGGCCCATCTCGGCAAACCGATGATTGAGCAGCACGGCGACCCCGCGTCCGGGGGTCTGGAAGTTGTCGACGTTGCCCGCCCATTGGCTCAGCAGTTGGCGTCGGTTGGGATGAACGAGAATGGCGATATCCGCGTCGGCCCACTCGGATGTTGTCGGCTCCGGCCCATCGAGCGGCGGACGGCTGACGACGTACGATTGGACATCGATGCGCGACTGCGTTGACAGCCAGCGCTTGAGATAGGTGTATTCCCAATCGAGCGTATACCCAATCAACAACACATTGAGACGGCCCTTCAGGGCGCGGACGAATACCGTGCGTCCGGTCGAGGGGTCCGACGTTCCCTCCGCGCCGACCAGATCGAGCCGCAGGTCGTGGGTGCCCGGTTCGGTGAGTGTCGTGGAAAGATCGACGGTCGTTAGTGCGCCACCGCCCACCGTCACTTGTTCCTGTGCCAACGTGGTTCCCTGCACACTCAGTTTCACGGTTACCACTTCATCGGTGGGACCACTTTGAAGCGTCGTCTTGATATCGAAGGAACGGTCGGTCAGAACAACATCGGGAACATCGACGGAGGAAATCCGCGCCTGTGCGCCGGTGATGCGGCCGACGCCGACACTCATGACCGGAACACCAAGGCGGGCCGCGCCGGAGGCGGGATCGACACCCCGGTTGTTGTTGCCATCGGTAAGCACAACGACCGCACGAGGATCGTATTCGACCAGGACATCCGACAATGTGCGAACCGCCGTTCCGATTGCCGTCGACGCGCCGAACGAATCGGGCGGCTCCTCGGCATCGAGTAAGTCACCATCGAAATACATCCGATGGACATTCGCTTGATCCGAATAGGGTGAAACGAGATGATCTTCGGCGTACGCTTCGGCACGTTCGAATCGTGTATCGTCAGTGTTGTCACGCTCCTGCATGCTGGCTGAGTGATCGATCATCACGATGAGATCGTGTAATCGGCGGTCGGTCTTCAACGCCGCCCACAGAGCGTCGGCGAGTGCGAGGAACAATACGATGGCCGCCACCAGCCTCAGGATGATCAGCGGGATCTTCACCTTCGGTGCAATCGGGGGGACGGTACGACGGTAATACAGAATCGTCCCGGCAATCGCGACAATCAGAGCCAGCAGCGCCCAGAGCCAGTACGAAGATGTCAATGTGAGAAAGGCGGGAACGAACATAGAATTAATAGCCGTCGATTCTGCGCCGGAGTGGCTGCCACGGCACAGTATTAGTACAACTCAGCAGTGTTCCGGATTCGTGAATAAGTGGTTCGGCGCTCCAAATGGCAAGAAAACGGCTACGCCTGGCGCCTGACCGCATGAGCCACCAGTGCCTGCAGGGCGTCTTTGTAAGGCGATTCCGACAGATCCTCAATCAGGCTAAGTGCCTGAGTGCAATATGCTTGCGCCCTTTCCTGGGCGTATTCAAAGCCACCGCAGGCGCGTACGAACTCCACCACATCACCGAACCCATTTTCCCGCGAACCGGATTTCAGGAATTCACGAATGTCAGCCGCTTCGGCGGAAGGGCCATCACGCAGGGCGAAAATCAGCGGTAAGGTGATCTTTCCTTCGCGCAGATCGTTGCCTTGGGGCTTCCCGGTGATGTCCTCGTCACCGAGATAATCCAGCAGGTCGTCGGCGATCTGGAATCCCAACCCGACCAGTTCGCCGAATTCGCGGAACCGCTCCGCCCACATATCATCGCCCGTCTGCAGGGAGCCCGACTCGCAGGCCGCGGCGAACAGCGATGCGGTCTTGTTGCCAATGATGTTCAGATACTGCTTCTCGTCGAGCGCGATGTTGTGTGTCTCCTGGACCTGCAGAAGCTCTCCAACAGCCACGCGTTCGGTCGCCGCCGAAATCGCACGCAACACCAGGGGATTATCGAGTTCGACCATGATGCGGAAAGCGCGCGCAAAGAGATGATCGCCCATCAAGACCGCCGCCAGATTGCCCCAAAGGCGGTTCATCGCCGGGCGGCCACGGCGTTGCTCGGCACCGTCGTTGACGTCATCGTGCAGCAGTGTCGCGGTGTGGATCAACTCGATGGCCACAGCCCCGTCGATCGAAACAGCCTCGCGATCATCGTGGGCGTAGGCACACAGGAGATACATCGCCGGGCGAATCCGTTTGCCCGGTGACGCCAGCACGTGACTGGCCATTTCGCCAATCAATCCGGCGTGTCCGGCAAGTGCTTCGGCGAAAGCACGTTCGAACTCATCGAGCCCAGTACGAATGGGAGCGAGTGTGCCGCGAAGCGTCTGTTCCATCGCCGTATACATAGACGCGAATCATACACGGCGGGTCTCCTGATAGTCAACCGAAAAGACGCCGGAAGGTTCCCAAAACCCATTGCGGGAAACGGGGTTACGTAGGGGTCTGCGGCGTCTATCAAACAGGCAGACAGGGCCCCACCGAGGGACTCTCCACCCTGGGTCGGCAATGAGCGCAATGCAGTCGTTGAATTGTCTCTGGCCAGGCGATTGGCTATCGCCGAATTTAGTCCTCGCATGAGAGACTGGATGCGACATCACCGCAGGACAACGAAAATCACCATCTGGCTGACTGCCGTCACGGCGCTGCTGTGGGTGGTGTATGCGCTGATCGGTCATCCGATGATCGATGCGATCTATCATGGCAACGCGCCGGGCTTTCTCAATTCCCTGATCACCAGTCAGGACCGCTATCCCGTTGAACATTTCTATGACGCCGCCGATCGGGTCTTCTACCGGCAGGTGCTGTTCTTCCCACTGGGGATGTTCGTGTTTTATGCACTCGTGGTGCACGGACTCCGCTTTGGACTGCGCAACGCACGGACAGTTGGATCGGTTGTCTCCGCCGAGTCCGCGCGCTGGATACGCCGGGATTGGCTGATTGGCGGCGGACTGTATGCGGTGGTCACACTATTTCTGTTCTCGCCGATTCTCAGCCAATTCTCCAACCACCTCATCGGTCCATTGGAGGACAACGTCCGATACTTGTGGAATATGTGGTGGGCTGAGCGGGTGCTGATTGGCGGTAACGGGAGTCTCACTTTCACGCAGATGATCTTCTTCCCTGAAGGCGCCTCCCTTTACTTCAACGACTACTCCTGGTACAACCTGATTGGGTCGCTGCTGTTGCGAACCGTTCTCACACCTGCAGCGACTTATAATGTGTTGATCCTGCACTCGTTTGTTCTCGCGGGTCTGGGAGCGTTCTGGCTGGTTCGGTACATCACGCGGGACTCGATTGCGGGCGTTGTGGGGGGATTGCTGTTCGCATTCGGTTCGGCTCATGTTGCCCATTCTCTGCATCACATGAACATCGCGTCGGTTCAGTTCATTCCCTTCTTCATTCTGTTCTTCATTAAGTCGATGCGAGGCGGACGGACGCGCGATATTGCGTTGGCGGCCCTATTCTTCCTTCTGAGTGCCTTGTGCTCATGGACATTTCTGATATTGAACACGTTCGTCGTAATCCTGGCATACGTGTATCTGGCGTACCGGAATCGGAAGGGTTGGCTACCGCGCGTTGCCGGCAAGAGCATCGTCATCGTTGGAGCGCCCATCGCGATCCTCTCCCCCTGGCTGGCGCCGATGGTCTGGCTGGGGGTGACATCATCGGGAACCGCCGGCGGCGGACACAGCGGCTACGTTGTCGACCTTGTGGGATTCGTGATTCCCAATGCGTACCACTGGCTGAATCGCTGGGACATCGTCGCCTCCATCAATCAATCGTACTGGGGGAATGCGTGGGAGAGCGCCGGCTATCTCGGGCTGGGGTCGATTGCGATTGTCCTGGCTGCAGGACGACGGGTGTGGCGCGTGTCCGGTGCCTGGACGTGCGCGTTGATCGCGTTCGGTGTGATGGCCATGGGGACTTATGTCCATGTGGCCGGTGCGAAGCTGCCGATTGTGCTTCCGTACAGCCCGCTGAAGAACCTGCCGCCGTTCGATACATTGCGTGCACCGGGACGGTATGCGATTTACGTACAGTTGTTCTGGGTTGTGATCGTGGGATTTGCCGTGCGCCAGTTGGTAGCGTCGGCCCATTCCCAACGCATACGATTACTGCGTCTCGGGATTATCGGTGTGCTGCTCATCGGTGATCATTTCACAATTCGCGCCGACGTGACTGACGTCGCGGTCCCCCCTGCCTATCATGCTCTCGAATCTACCAATCAACCATATGGCATTCTGGAGTTGCCGGGCGGGTGGACACAAAACGGCTTGTACATGATGTACCAGACCGCGCATGAGATCCCGATTGTGCAGGGAACGATACCGCGGACAGTGGGTTCCACGCTGCAGAATCGATTGCACCTTGATGATCCGGACACGTTGCACAACCAGCTTGTGACGCATCATGTGCGCTATCTTGTACTGCATCGGGATGCGGAAACAGGTCAATGGCCCCAGGACCCCGGTCCGTTTCATGAGCGATACACGGAGGTTTATCGGGACAGCGCTGCAATTGTGTGGCGGGTGTATTAGGCGGAAGCAACGAGTAAGATCGTCGGAGAGGTGCTCTGCCTGAATTGTACGTGAACGAAGTCGACGCACGGTTCGGATGGGGTATCGCTTATCCGCGCGCTCAGACTCACGTCATCTCCGGTTCCAGGAGCCGTGGCAATTTGGGTTTCTCCGGCTCGTTGGCAACAACGCGGGGCAGGATGACAGTAAAGGTGGAGCCGGCTCCGGGAGCGCTCTCGACACGGATGTGTCCATTGGCGTTCTGCGTGAGGCGCTGGACAATCGCCAGTCCCAAACCGGTTCCGTTGGACTTCGACGACACAAACGGCTCGAACAAACGTGAACGCACCGACTCGGGAATCCCAACGCCATCATCTTGCACGGCCATCGACACCCAATCGCCATTTTGGGAGTCGTAAGGCAGGTCATCCGGAAGATCGTCGCGCGTCGCCGTCTGCACGCTGATTAACACTTCACCCCGGTCCTTTTCAATCGACTCGATGGCGTTGAACACAAGGTTAATGAGAAGCTGTTTCAAATGGTCGGTGTCGGCGTGGACGGCCAGATCTTTGTCGGCCTGGCGTACACGCAGCACCGGCAACTTCCGCCCCTGAAACCGTTGCCGCGCGATCTCGAGTACTTCTTCCATGACGGGAGCCACGGTCACGCGTCCGGTCACCGTCGGCCGAATGCGCGCGTAGGTTAAGAACTCAGTCAGAATCTTGTTTAAGCGGCCCGACTCCGTGATGATCAGTTCCATCAACCGTTGGTTGTCACCTTCGACCGGCAGATCATTGCGTAAGACCTCAACCGATCCGGAAATGGCCGCCAGTGGATTGCGGATCTCGTGGGCAATGGCGGCGGACAGTTCACCGATTGCGGCCAACCGGTCCTGCACCCGCATCTTCTCTTCGATCATCTTCGCTTCGGTCAGGTCCTGAAAGATGCCAATCACCCCACGCGGTTCGCTGCCGCGTCCGCCGAGAAACGACGTCGACAGGCCAATCGGGGCCGTGCGCCCGTCGGCACGCTGCAACATCAGTTCCATGCGCACGTCCATGCGGCGCGACGTGATGATGTTGTCCAACCGGTCGGCCAATTCGGGGAATTGAAATCCGAAGGCATCATGAATCGTGCGTCCACGAACCTGTTTCGACGAGAGTCCCAGAATCTCCTCGGCCGCACGATTGAAGAACACGATTTGCCCGGCCAGATCAACGGTGAGAATGCCGGACTGCAGATGCTTGAGAATGTCGCCGGTTTCAAGTTTGGCGACTTCGAGCGCCCGCGTCGTGTGTGCCAGCGCTTCATCGTGTGTCCACAGCCGTTCCGCCAGGTAACCGCCACTGAACGCACACAGATAGAAGATACAAACACGAACGAAGATCGCGAAGAATTGTTCATCGGGCAGTTGCTGCATCGAGCCGAGCCACTGTCCCGGATTCAAGATCGCCGACGTCTGACCGGAATCGATCCAGATGACGAGGAGATAAGACGCCGTGGCCGCCGACGCGACGAGCAGTGTGCCAATCAAACGGTGTGAAATCGCCGCCGAGATGATGGTCATCAAGTACAGGAAGATCGACGGCGACTGCAGGCCGCCGGTGTTCGCAACAATCATGCTGATCACGAACAGCTCGCACGCGATTTGGAGAAGGCGAACAAGCGGGCCAATCAGGATCAGGGGATGGCGGCGTTCGAGAAGACGCACGCCGATCGTTGCACCGGTCACGCCGGCGTAAATCAACAAGGCTATTCCCAGTCCGTGCACGCGGCTGAGTAGCGGCCAGGCGAGAGCAGTGGTTATGGCAAAGGCCACCACACGGGTGGCGATGACCCAGCCGGGGCGGATGTTGGTGCTGGCGGCGCGGCGGCTGTAAACAAACATGGTGTCTGCCCCAATGTGCAACGGGTGGGGATGTCATGCGACAGGCCCCACCCGAATTCTGTCATGTAGCGTCTTTCACTACTGAATCTTGCCAATGATGTCGAACATCGGGAGATACATGGCGATCAGAATACCACCGATGACAACACCCATGAAGACAATGATCACCGGCTCGATAATCGACGTCAACGCACTGACGGCCGCGTCGACTTCTTCATCATAGAAGTCGGCGATCTTGGCCAGCATATCGTCGAGCCCACCGGTCTTTTCACCGACGGAGATCATCTGCGTTACCATCGGCGGAAACACACCGGTCTGTACGAGCGGTCCGGTAATCGTATCACCCTCAGCGATGGCCAACACCGATCTTCGAATGGCATTTTGAATGACCACATTGCCGGCGGTCTTGGCCGTGATTTCCAACGCATCGAGAATGGACACACCTGAAGAGATCAACGTTCCCAGCGTACGCGTAAACCGTGAAATGGCGCTCTTACGCACGAGGGTGCCGATCAGAGGCGCCTTGAGCATGAACGAATCCCAATAGTATCGTCCCTTCTCGGTCTTGAGGAAGAAGCGGAAGCCCACCGCCAAACAGATGAAGGCGAAGAAGAGCTTACCCAAATTATCGCGGAGGAAATGGGATATTTGCAGCACGACTTGTGTGGGTCCGGGCAATTCTGCCCCAAGACCCGCAAACATCTTGGCGAAGACCGGTACAATCCAGGTCAACATCGCGAAGGTCACACCGATGGCGACGACGACGATCACTGCCGGATAGACGAGCGCGCCGCGCACCTTGCGGATGAGCGCATCGGATTTCTCGCGATAGTTGGCCAATCGCACCAAAATCGTATCGAGTGCACCACCGACTTCACCGGCCTCCACCATGTTCACATACAGATCGTCGAAGATCTTCTTGTGCTTGGCGAGACCTTCGGCGAGGGTCGAACCGCTGGAGACGGATTCTTTGACCTCACCGACAATGCGGCGCATCTCCGGTGAATCCATCTGCTTGGAGAGAATCTCCAGGCACTGGACCATGGGCAAACCGGCTCCGATCATGGTGGCGAACTGGCGCGTGAAACGCGAGATTTCGATGCGTTTGACGCCGGTGCCGATCTTGATGCGGATCTCCGCTTGCTTTTTTGACACGCTGGACACGATGACCTTTTTCCGCCGCAGCGAGCGTTCCAACTCCGCCCTGTTCTTGGCGCGCAGTTCGCCCGCAACCCCGGTTCCAGCCAGTGTTTTCCCTTTGTACTCAAAAAGCGGCACGTTAACCTCCGACGGTGGCACGGGCGCGAGTGCCCGTCATCGTCTGGTGACGCGAAATCATCTCGTTCAATTCCTGCGGATTTGACGATCGTCCGATCGCGTCGCCAATCGTGATTTTCCGTGAGAGATATAAGTCGCACAGCGACTGATTCATCGTGCGCATGCCGAACTTCTGCCCGGCCTGAATCAAGCTGTACACCTGATGGATTTTGTCATCGCGAATGACCGCGCGAATGGCCGGTGTGCAAATGAGCACTTCCAACGCCGGCACGCGTCCGCCGCCGATCTTCGGAATTAACTGCTGCGATACAACCGCCTGGAGAACGAACGACAACGTGACCCGGACCTGTTCCTGCTGATTGACAGGGAACACGTCGATGATGCGATTGATCGACTCGGCGGCTGAGTTCGTGTGCAACGTCGCAAACGCCAGGTGGCCGGTTTCGGAAATGTTCAGCGCCGATTCAACCGTCTCCAAATCGCGCATCTCACCGATCAGCACGACGTCGGGATCCTCACGCAAAGCGTACTTCAACGCCGAGGAGAACGACGGTGTGTCGGTGTAGACCTCGCGCTGGTTGACGAGCGAACTCTCGTGACGGTGGAGATATTCGATCGGGTCTTCGACGGTAATGATGTGGCTGTACCGCTCTTTATTGATTTTGTCAATCAACGCCGCCAGCGTTGTCGACTTTCCCGAACCGGTCGGGCCGGTAACCAGAACCAATCCCCGAGGCAGGTTGGCCAATTCGGAAATGACCTTCGGGATACCGAGCTCTTCGAAGCTGCTGATCTTATATGGGATCTGCCGGATGGCCACGGCCACGTTGCCACGCTGGACGAACACATTGCAACGGAATCGGCTGAGGTTCTCGATACCGAACGAGAGATCCAGCTCCCAGATTTCTTCGAATTTCTTCCGCTGCTTTTCGTTCATCACGCTGTAGGCCAGCTTCTTGGTCTGATCGGGGGACAGCGGCTCCATGTCGGTCCGCTGCAATCGCCCATCGACGCGCAATTGCGGCGGCGAGCCGACCGTGAGGTGCAAATCGGATGCACCGCGTTCATGCATCAGTTCCAGCAGTTCGCGAAGTGTGACCATAATGATGTCGTTGCCGGGTGCCGTCCGCCCTCCGGGACACCCCGCATGCTCCTCTGTGAAATTATCGGTTCCGAAACCTCATGCCTTGACGGCTCGTTGCTTACGACGATTCCGCCAGCACCTGCTCTAATGGGAGAATCCCCTTCTTCATTTTATCGATGGCCGCCATACGGAGAGTCAACATCCCCTCCTTTACCGCCTGCTGACGAAGCTCTTCCACCGACGCGTTTTCGAGAATCATCCGTTCAATGGCCGTGGTCACCGGCATGACCTCGAAAATACCGGTGCGGCCCGACATGCCGGTCTGGTTGCAATCGGAGCAGCCTGCCCCCTCAAAAACCTTCAGATCGGCGGCCTCCTCGGGCTCCAGCGCCAGTTTTTCCAGGTGCTCCTCGCTGACGGTGACCTCGTGCTTGCACGATGGGCAAATCTTGCGCGTCATCCGCTGCGCCATGATCAACTTGGTCGCCGACGCCACGAGATATCCGGGAATGCCCATGTCGACCAAACGCGCGATTGTTGACGGTGCATCGTTTGTATGCAGCGTGGACAGCACCAGGTGTCCCGTGAGCGCTGCACGAATAGCAATCTCGGCTGTTTCGGTATCACGAATCTCACCGACCATGATGATGTCGGGGTCCTGTCGCAAGAACGAACGGAGCGACTTGGCGAACGTGAGGCCGATTTCGGTCCGGACGGCGACCTGATTGATGCCGTCAAAGTTGAACTCAACCGGATCCTCGGCGGTCATGATGTTGACGTCGCCGCCGTTCAGCGTCTTCAATGCCGAATACAAGGTCGTCGTCTTACCCGATCCCGTGGGCCCGGTCACCAGGATGATGCCGAACGGCAGATCAATCGCGTGTTGGAAATTCTTGAGGGCCAAATTCGGGAATCCAAGCCGTGTCAGGTCAGTCATGAGCGACTGCGGATCCAGAATTCGCATCACGACCTTTTCGCCGAAGATCGTCGGGAGCACCGATACACGCAGATCGATCGCGCGCTTGCCCATTTTGACTTTGATGCGCCCGTCCTGCGGCAGCCGCCGCTCAGAAATGTCGAGATCGGCCATGATCTTGACACGGGAGACGATGGCGGCACGGTACTTGAACGGCAGCGGCTCGGTTTCCTTTAGAACGCCGTCGACTCGGTAGCGCACGCGAATGCGTGTCTCATAGGTCTCAATGTGAATATCCGAGGCGCCGCTGCGAATCGCTTCCATGATGAGTCCGTCCACAAGCCGCACCAGCGGCTTGTCCTGGACCTGCGATTGCAGATCGGTCTCGTTAACCGAATCCTCGGTCTCGATGACTTCGAGTCCGCCCTCTTCCTCTTCCAGTCCCTTGAGGAGATCACCAATCCCACTGGCATTCTTGTAGTACTGGTCAATGGCTTTGGTGATCGCCCGTTCGGGTGAAATGACGGGTTGAATCGTGCAGCCGGAGATGAACTTCAGGGCATCGAGGACATAGATATTGTGGGGGTCGCTGATCGCGACCACCAGCGTTTTGTTGAGCTTGGAGATGGCGATGACGTTGAAGCGGCGCGCGATGTCCTGCGGAATGAGTTGAACCACTTCGGGGTTCAACTCAACATCGGAGAGGCGCAAGGCGCCAATGTTCAGTTGCCGTCCAATGAAGTGGGTGAGTTCGTCTTCATCGGCAATCGCTCCCATCTTCAGGAGAACGTCGACGAACTTCTCGCTGGTCTCCTTTTGCGTCTCAAGCGCCTGGGTGAGTTGGTCGGGCGTGATCTTGCCCGCTTTCACCAGCATATGTCCAAGTTCCTGAGACATCCAACCTCACCAAGTCATCGCTGCGTTGATACACCATTCACCGTTCCCCCCGGGAAGAGAGAGCGGGACTAATCCTTGAAGACGTCGTCGATCTTCGATCCGGCCGACTCGGCAAACTGCGGATCCAATTCCGGCGCATTATTGTTGTCGGCCTGTGCACGCGTCAGCAACTCCTTAAGCTTGTCGCTGGTCTCCTTGGCGTACAGACGCACCATCCCAATGGTGGTGCGATCATCGAAGACAATCGCCAGAATGCACCGTTCGCCGACCAGTGAGATGTGGATGTGATCTTTGTGTCCCTGGTGAAACAAGACCGAGAATTCCGGCTCGCCGACCAGACGCGCGATTTCCTTGGTTGACGCGAAACTGCCCGCCAGCAGGGCCGACAACGCGGTGGTATCGAGCGATTGCGTAAATCCCTGGCGTGTGATCAAGTGGCCGTCCTTATCGACCAGCAGGGCGCACTTGGCTTCCGCCTTCTTGATCATCCGCAAAATGATTGCGTTGATCTGATCAATTTGTTCTTCCATCAGGACGAATGACTGCGACGACATCGGCCACCTCCTTATCGACCGAACAGCCACCCGAAGAGGCGGCTAAACAGGGATCGATGTTTGCGCGAACGAACGCGTAGGCTACGCTGGGGCGCATAAATTGCCCGAGCAGACGTTGACGGTTGTGACGACGGTGGCGGTGGCGACGACGGCGTCGACGCGGCCGGTGCCTCCATCGCTGTATCGACGGGTGACTGAACGGGCGTTGCGTGTTCGGTTGGTTGCGGTTGCGCCGCCGGTTGTTCCGGTGGTGGAACCGGTCGCATGCGCGGGACCGGGCCCGAGTCCGGCTTCGGCGCGGTAGCCGGTGACGACGTCTCGGTTGGAATCCCGCTGACGGGCGTGGATGACAACGACGCACCGCCGGTGACGCCGACGGGCTCGTCTTCCGAGCCGCCGGTCTGCCCCGCCGGACTGCCAACCGATGTTTTCTTCTTGGTATGCTCCAGCACGATCTTGGTGATGCGTTTGAGCGTGTCGAACACGCCGCTGCCTTTGACCGCCACGGCCTCGGTGTACGGGTATTGGTGCGGGTTCAACTCGCGCTCCAATTCCTCGATGGGCACCACATCCGGGAGATCGCGCTTGTTGTACTGGATGACGATCGGCATGTCGTTGATGTCGATGCCGTTTTCCTTCAGATTCTCGTACATATTCGTCAGCGACTCGACATTCTCGTCCATCTTCGACCGCTGGGAGTCGGCAACGAAGACAATGCCATCGACACCGCGCAGCACGAGTTTGCGCGTGGCGTTGTAGAACACCTGGCCGGGCACCGTGTACAATTGGAATTTGGTAGCGAACCCGGCGATATCGCCGACACTGATCGGCAGAAAATCGAAGTAGAGCGTACGGTCCGCCTCGGTGGCGAGACTGATCAGGTCGCCGCGGGACTTCGCCGGTACCCGCTCGTGCACGTACTGCAAGTTGGTCGTCTTGCCGGACAGTCCGGGTCCATAGTAGACGATTTTGCAACTGATTTCGCGAAACGCATAGTTGATGGTGACCATAAGTCGTCCGTTCTCCGGTTCGTCATGAACCGTTTAGATTCGTTGCAACTGCTCGATGGCATTTCGGATTTCGAGGCGCACCAGACCGATGTTGACACGTGGTTCGGTGGTCACGACCAATGTCCCGATGCCGGCGTTGGACAGGAACATTTTGTGCTGGTCCGACTCGACCGTTACCTGCGCGAGATCGCCGCTTTTCATGCCATCAAGCGATTTGCGTACGGTGGCGGCAATCGAAGACGCCAGCGCGCCCACGGTATCGTCGTCGGTCTGACTGTTCAGATCCGCCGCAATGACGATCCCGTCAGTGCCGACAACGAGGCTTCCGGTCACGCCACTCGTTTTGTTAAGCTGTGCCAATACGTCGTACATTGTCAGACCTCCTCCAGGACCGCATAGCTGTGGCGGCGCCGCTGGATATACTTGAGCATCATGTCGCGTGCCTGCGTCAGGCGCACGCCGACGAGATCATCCACTTCATGATCGGTCAGCACGCCCAGCCAGAATTCATCAACCGCCTCCAGGATCACCCGTCCGGCGCTGGAGCGTATCTCGATGCGTTGCGGTTCGAGGTCTCTACCGCGGGAGAGGCAATACTGACTGAAATCGATCATCTCGATCGAGGTGGGCGCCCAATACTCGACCGCCCCGGTGTAATCCTGGCGCTGCCAGAACGCCAGCGGCAGCCCTTCGCGATCGACCATCCAGCACATCCGAATGCCGGTGTATTCGCCGACATAGGCGACGGCGGCATCGAAATCGGGTGTGTTGTCGGCGGTTGCTGCGTGCGATGCGGTTCGCCCCGCCGACCTTGCCGGGCGGGCAGCAACCAGCTTCGGCGCCGCTTGGACCGTCGGTGTTGTTCTGGATTGTGACGGACGGGGTGCCGAGTAGCCGGTCGACATCGCGAACCGCGGTTTCGGCGCCGGCTCAGCGTAAACAATCTTCCAAATTCCTCGGAGGACAAAGGGCGCCGCAAACACATGCAGAAGGACGGTGAAGGGATACGACCACATCGCCACCGATGCGGTGTCCTGAAATCCGTAGTTGTTATTGAATGCCGCCAAACCGGCGAACAGCAAAGCACACACCAGGCGATAAACCACGGTCAAGCCGGAGGCGACAAACCGTTGTGAGCCTTTTAATGTGGGCACCAGAAACAGGAAAGCCACGAAGTAGATCAGCCATTCGACCAGGACGATCGCCGGATGGAATTTGAACTGTCCCAGCGCGAACGTCTTGGGATACAACACGAGTGGCAGGACGGCCAACACGCCGGTCCACAAGATCACCTGACGGACGGCAATAGCGGTACCGGGTCGTATGGTTTGTCGTCTAGGCATAGTCATTACCTTCTATCGCGTCACTGTTCTGAACTCTCATCCGGGTCCGGGTGGCTGGCCGTGCCGGAACGGTCGATACGGGCATACCAGTCGATTGCGGCGCGGCGCGCCTCACCATACGATATGCGAGGATCTCCGATCAGTCCGAGGATCATCGCATCCAGATGGCCGCACCAGAATTCACCCTGTTCGGTTTCAACACGCAATTCGCCGAGTGATCCGCTGCCGGCTCCATTCAAATGGGAGTCGATCTCGCGGAACGCTTCGAGCAGAGCATTCACCGCATGATCGCCGGTGGTTGTCGCATCGACCGGGTAAATCACGTTGGCACTCTGGTCCCAGGCGAACACCGATGTCACACCCCGTAGCCCGCGGATATGATCGGCCCATTGCTCCCACGATATGGTCTCATTCGCACTGGGGGTCGTTTCTGTGTCAGTCGGTTCCGCCTGATTGTCGACGGTTTCGGCATCGTCGGTCGGTTCAGCCGTTGGCACCGGCTGATTGCGCAATTCCTTCAGTCGCATCACGAGATCGATCACGGCGGGGTTACGCCGTTCGGCTCGCTGCAATCGTTCGACAATCGGTTGTGCAGCGGATACATCTCCCATTTCAATGTGCAGTTCCGCTTCGAGGAGATCGGTGGCGCGTGTCGATCCATCGATATCGATCGCTTTGCGGAGCGATGACATCGCATCGGGCAGCATCTTCTGATGCAAGTACAGTTTGGCCATGACGACATGTGCCGGTGCGTAGTCGGGATGGTGTTTCAGACCGCTCTTGCAGACAGCGAAGGCACGTCCAAACTCGCCGCGACGGCGGTAGGCCTCGGCCAGGGCCGCAAAGACTTGTGAATGGGGATTGTCGGCCAGTATCGCGAGACACCGCTCGATGCGCTCATCGAGTTCCGCTACAGTTATCATCTAGCCACCCTGGATAGACCAACCCTCTGAACAGCCCGCACCCTGCTCGCCACTTCGGGCTATCCCCTTATGACATTTATAGGTATCGACCCTTGAGGGATACTTCTTAACGATCGTGTGAGCGGTACAAGCGTCTTCGATAGCACCGGTCGGCGGTGAATCGAGGGTGCACCGCAACAGGTTAGCGGCCCTCATCCGGCCAGCAAGCGCCGCATCCGTGCGGCTCCCACTAAAATGATGATCACAGACCCCAACCGGAGGACACCAACCCAGAAATCCGATATCGGCACGAGCCCTGCTTCGGCTGTGAAACCGGCCATTTGCGCCAATCCCAAGACCAGAAATCCCAGGGTAAACCACTGCCACCCTTGGGCGATGCGGCCTCCGCGAACGGAGTTGTACACCTTGAATGCGGTCAGCGCACAGGCCAGGGCGACCAATAGCAGCGCGAGTTCAATGAGTGCACCGCCGCTGAACATCCCACCACCCTGCGATTCGGTATCCGCCATCGCCATCGATGGATACAGGAGAACCGCGGCCGGCCCCGCCAGACCCAGCAGCTTATGTGTGATTCGAATCGTCATAGATCATGCTCCCATCAACGCCCGTCGGAACTCGAGGGCGATATCATAACGTTCGGCCAGGTCGCGCTTTTGCGCTAAGAGGAAGGTGACATCCTTTTGTATGGCGGCGCGAACCTGCCCGGCAACATGAGGACTGATCAGATCGCGCAGTGCCATCACCTTGTCGGCCAGGAGGCGATTGGCCAAATCGAGCACGCGATGCAGGCGGATCGGATCAGCGATGCGCTTGACGGCTTCGCGGAATTCCGCTTCCGAACCGCCACTGGCGGCGGTCAGGATACCGACCAACTCGGCATGGTTGTCGGCGCATTCCGGCGGTACGGTGAAGAAGATCCGGTCTCCGTGCGCGCCGAGATATTCGGTGAGCACCTTGTGCACCGACCCGAGCGAGTGTGAGTACAACCGGTATACCAAATCGTACAGTTGGAACTCTTCCGATCGCCGTGAGACACGCTCCGCCGCATCCGGACACTCTTCCAGGAGATGATTCTGCAGCAATTTGTGCAGCGCCTTGGATGCCGCATATTCACCGTGAGAACCCGATACCAGGATATCGTTGATGCTGCGTTCCCCATTGATGGCGGAGAGCACTTCGACGTCCTCCGCGGTGAGCGTGATCTCTTCCCTATCGAGTTGCGGCGATGGCGTCAGCCGCAACACCTTTTCCCCATCGGGCAACGAGTGCGCGATTTCCATATACTCATCGAAGCGGCGCGCGCCTTCCATCATCACGTTGAGCGAATTCAACTCGACAGGGATGTGAGTTGCA
>WJJR01000415.1 GCA_014729565.1 Candidatus Zixiibacteriota bacterium
CCGCTGTACGGTCAGGGTCGTCAGCGACGGAGCTGGCTGTTTGTCGACGATTTTGTCGATGGGCTGATGGCGATTGTCAGTAACGATGACGCGCGGCGGGAACGGCCGATCTGGCATCTGGGCTCGCCCGATGAACTGGAAAACCGCAATGTGGCGGACATGATTGCCGACGAATGCGGGGTCGACAGATCGCTGATTACACTGGTGCCGGATCGTCCCGGCCACGATTACCGTTACGCCCTCGACTACTCACAAACCACCCGCGCCTTCAACTGGTCCCCACAAGTACCGTTTGCCGATGGTCTCGCACGAACGGTCGAGTGGTTCCGGGCCAACCGGACCTGGTCGGAGGCACGGCTCGGATGGATTCCGTCATTTGCACGACGAGAAGAGAGTTAAACTATGCGTATTGCTATTACCGGAGCCAGCGGCCTGCTGGGCCGCCACCTCATTCCACGTCTGGTGGCCAAGGGCCATGAGATTGTGGCGTCAAAGCACAGCCGCGATATTCAAACCGATCAACCCATCGAGGAATTGCCGTTCGATCTCAACGACGATGATTCGATTATCCATTTCGTCGAGAAGAGTGATGCCGACTTGCTCATCCACAGTGCGGCATTCTCCGATGTCGACGGGTGCGATCGTGAACCGCAGAAAGCCGAGCGGATGAATGCTGTCGCGTCGGGCGCCGCGATGGATGAGGCGCGTAAAACCAACATGCGTCTTGTCTACATCTCGACTGATTATGTCTTCGATGGCGCCGATGGGCCATATGATGAAACGTCACAGCCGAATCCGATCAATGAATATGGCCGCACCAAACTCAAAGGTGAAGTGGCGGCCTTGCGCGGTGGGGCACAGGCGCTGGTCGTGCGGGCGGCCGGGTTTCTTGGTCCGGGACTGCCCGGTAAGCCGACCTTCGCCGAACGCACGGCACAGAAAATCCTTCACGAAGCGCCGGTTAAAGTCGCGATCGACCAGAAGTCGAACATCACGCCGATTGAATTTCTGTCTGAGGGTATTGTTGAGTTGATCGAGGATGGCGCAATCGGGATTCGTCATGTGGCGCCGAATGAAATCATCTCGCGTTACGAGTTCGCATCCATGCTGGCCAGGCTGCTGGGTGCTCCCCACGATGCGGTCCAGGGTGTGCCATACGCCGAGTTGAATCGTGAGGCGCAACGTCCGCTCAAGGGCGGATTGATCACCCAGTTTCCGCTCGACACGCAGTGTCCGCCGCTGGAAAAAGCGCTCGAAGCATTCAAGGACCGCTACCTGTCTGCCGATAAGACATAGTCTGGGAAGAGATTTCCTCGTCCGCTAGCAGGTATTTCCTCGCCGCCAGCAACGGCCAACTGATGGCATGCGGCTGGGGCGTCCTGCCCCCACTTCTAAGTCGCTCTCCCATATAATGTTGCGTTTGTATCTCGGAGTCGAGACGTCTCCCTCATCGGCTGGCATGAGCTTTGATAACGATGTCAGCAGAGTGTGACGGAATGGCCAAATCGGACTTGGCCACCGAGCGCTGAGAACGATGGGGGAGACATGAAGAAGGGCATACCACTCTGGTTCTGGCTGACACTGGTCTTCATTTTTGTCTTGTACTGCATTGCCTGGCAGCGTCCGTTCTGCTAATCTGCCATTGGTTGCGTGACCGCGCCGTCAGCATGAAGCGGCGGCACGGAGCACACGACTGATTGGTGGAGGCGTGAACGCACGGGCATCATCGATCCTGCTCTGGATCATCGCACTGATCATCACTCTGTCGGCGGCTGTTTATCAGCGCATGACCGGACCGACGTATCCGGTTACGGCCTCCGCTGATATCGGCGGACGTGTATTTGAATTCGAATTGCCGCGCTCTCATTCCGGCGAGGGCCCGGCCATGATCCGCGTTCCCACGGGTGCCAGGAACGTCAAAGGGTATCTCAGTTTCCGTCGGGTGAACAGCAATGATGAGTGGACGCATCAGTCGATGGGTATCCGCAGAGGCACGCTGATTGGCCTCATCCCGCATCAACCCCCGGCCGGCAAGGTCATGTACAGTGTCGAGTTCAACGCCCCGGCATATTCCAATGCGGTGGCAACAAGCGAGCCGGTGGTGATTCGCTTCAAGGGGCATGTGCCATCGTATGTGCTGATTCCGCACATCATCTTCATCTTTGCCGCGATGCTCTTTTCCACCCGCACGGGCCTGGAAGCGCTACTGAAGCGATCGAACGTGAAACGGCTGACCTTGTGGACGACCGGCTTGCTGCTACTGGGCGGGATGATCCTGGGGCCGATTGTACAGAAGTTCGCGTTCGGCGATTTCTGGACCGGCTGGCCGCTGGGAACCGACCTCACCGACAACAAGACGGCGGTGGCGTTCATCGCGTGGCTGTTCGCATCGTGGCGTGTCTGGCGAAATCCCAACAGCCGCTGGAGTCCACTGATTGCCTCAATAGTCTTATTGGTTGTGTATCTGATCCCCCACAGCATGTATGGGTCAGAACTCGACTACACCTCTGAAGTCGACGCACCCGAGCCACCCAAGCCGGGGCATTTGGGCGAATAGTCCGGAAAACCTTTCCGCTTCAGTGCGACGTTTTGTGAGGAACGGATTGTGTGCGCAATCCGGTGTCACGCAACGCGATCCACCGCTGCCCAATCGTAACGCGTTGTTCGGTATATGCTTGAGACGTAACGAGTCGATTCGTATCCAGTTCGGCACGGGAGATGATGCGCGCTACTCTAGTGATGCGTGATCCCCGTGACGACAGCTCGCACTCATCACGTACGGCAGTGATTCTCGCCGGGGGGCAGGGAACTCGGTTACGCCCATACACGGTCACACTGCCCAAGCCACTCGTCCCGGTCGGCGACCGTCCGATCATTGAGATTCTGCTTGGGCAGCTTGTCCGTGATGGATTCTCACGAGTCATCATTGCGGTCGGCCACATGGCCGGTCTGATTGAAGCGTATTGCGGCGATGGC
The DNA here is from genome assembly GCA_014729565.1 of Candidatus Zixiibacteriota bacterium. Taxonomy (GTDB): domain Bacteria; phylum Zixibacteria; class MSB-5A5; order WJJR01; family WJJR01; genus WJJR01. The sequence continues at coordinate 2,977 of WJJR01000415.1, forward strand.
TCGCGATGGGGTCTAGCGATCGAGTATGCCCGCGAGACCGAGCCCTTGGGGACTGCCGGTCCGCTGGCTACCATCGCCAATCAATTACCGGACTCGTTCCTCGTGCTCAACGGGGATGTGCTGTGTGATTTGGATTTCAGTGCGTTTCTCAGCGAACATGAACAACATCCGGATTCACCGATTCTGACCGTCTCCACACACCGGCGCATCTTATGTTCCGACTACGGTGTTTTGGAAACCGATTCGCGCGGGAGAGTGACCGCGTATCACGAAAAACCCACCTATGATCTCGACGTTTCGGAGGGTGTCTACGCCTTCTGCCGAGCGGCCGCCGAGTGGATCCCACCCGGCGAGAAGATCGACTTCCCCGACCTTGTATCAACCCTCCTGATTCACCAGCAGACGATCATCGCCCGTGAACACCGCGGGATTTGGCTGGATATCGGACGTCCCGACGACTACGAGCGCGCGCAGGAGCTGATCGCCGAAAATGCCGATCGCTTCCCGTCGCCGCTTGTGGGCGCGGCCGCCACGGACCGGCGGCCGGTCGGCAAAGTGGTTTAGACGCCGATAGAGATCATAGGAGGAATCGATGTCGACCCTCAACCGCATCCTCCACCTCAGAGCCCCGGAGCGCAGCACCGCGCCGGTCGTTGTCACCAATGAAAACCTGCCGCTGGCCGGCCGTGTTGCCTTAGTATCCGGCGCTGCGCATGGCATCGGACGGTGCGTTGCGCTCTCACTGGCACAGCGCGGTGCGGGGGTGATTGTCAATCATGATCACGAATCACTGGAAGCCGAAACGATTTGCGAGACCATTCGATCATTCGGCGCGAAGGTCGATTCAATTCTCTGCGACATTGGCGATCCGTCGGCGTGCAACGAAATGATCGAGCACATCCTCGACCATTACAATCAGGTCGATATCCTGATCAACAATGCCGGCATTCGACGTGACGCGCCGTTTCACCGCATGCACCGCAAGCAGTGGGACGATGTGCTGGAAACAAACCTCATCGGCGCGTTCAATCTGACGCGCGCGGTGATCAACCCGATGCGGCAGCGTCGATATGGGCGAATCATTTTCTTAACGGAACCGCCGATGCGTGTTGCCGGACCGGGGCAGGCGAACCTGGCAGCCAGCAAAGCCGCGCTCGCGGGTTTCGCGCGCAGCATCGCCGAGGAAAACGCCGACCATGACATCACGGTCAACTGTGTGCAACCGGGCTTCATCGAAACCCGCCGTATGCATCGTCTGTCCGACAGCGAACGCGAACGCATCCTCGGCCGCATCCCGGTCGGCCGCTTCGGCCGTCCCGAAGAAGTCGCCAACCTGGTCGAATTCCTCGTCTCCGACCGTGCGTCGTACATCACGGGGCAGGAGTACCGGATTGATGGGGGGCTGGGGGCGAGCTAGGTGTTCCGTTCACCCTCTAATTGCGGTGGGGTACCCGG
>WJJR01000416.1 GCA_014729565.1 Candidatus Zixiibacteriota bacterium
CTGATAGGCTTTATCGGCGGGGCGGTGGCCCTCATCGCGTTGAATGTGATTCGGATGGTCTTTCTCTTCATGATTGGCCAGTATCGTCATGACTGGTTTGACTTCATGCACACCTATTTCTGGCAGGCGACACTGATCTTGATGATTACCACGGTCTGGATTGTGTGGATCAAACTGGTGGCATCGCGAATGCGTCCGGCGGGAGTGTAGCCATGTGGCGCACAATTGCATGGTTCGTGGTCAAGCTGGTCGTGGTGTCGGCCGCATTGTTTGGCCTGTGGGAATGGACACTCGCCGAAAGCTACGTCATTCTGTTTCGCCACGTTGCCGGCGCGGTATGCGGAATTCTGGGTATTGAATTGGCATCGCTGGCCGACTCAATCGGCCTGGTCATCCCCCGATTCTACAACGTCCTGCCCTTTCTGAGTCTGATCATTGCAACCTGGGGGCTGACGATCCGGCGACGACTGATCGCCATTGTTGCCGGTGTCTGTCTGCTCGTGTTATGGCATGTGGGTTTAGCACTGGCGGTCGATTCAATCGTAGCCGCCCACGGTTTGGACCGGACCGCCTATCAAAAGCTGTCGCCGTGGTTTTTGATCTCCGATGCCCTGCCGATTGTCCTCTGGGTAGCGTTTGCCTATCCGTCGGTCGCTGCCTTATTTGATCAACGTCACAAGCATGACAACCAATGAGTTTATCGCTCCCAGATAAATTTCCCCTCGAAAGTCGAGCAAAGTTATAGTTATTTGAATATTAACATTTGCTTAATATTGTCTTGACAACATGAAAACTGCGCTGCATCCTGACAGCGACTGTTGGGAACGACATGTTAGAGCGTCACATCGGGTGGTAACTCCGCCAGACTGATCGCTCTTACTTCCCCGCACCGTTTCCTACAACTAAAGAAGACCTTGGAGGTGGGGTCTTTGGAACTTCTGAGCCGAGGGAGAACGGCGCGCGGTCGTGCTGTTCTCCCACCGCGGGTGTCGCGGATTGACATGGCGTGCGACTTTCTGTACGCCGGTTCATCCGCACTGTTGCTTCTACTGCCGGTCTTGCGTCCGGATTTCTGGATGCTCGCGTTCCTGGCGCTGACGCCGCTGTTTTACCGGCTTTTGCGTGTCCCGCCCGTCCAGGGCCGCACGCGTCGGTGTCCTGTTTGGTCTGTCGTACTTCGCCGTTTACCTGTCTGGTTCTTTCTTGGCCGATCCGCTGAGCACGCTGACTACGTTGGTGGTCGGCACGTCGCTGTTGGCGGCGTTTGGCTGGGTTGTTACGCGAACGCAGTCACGCATCGGATTCAATCCCGTCATCACCGCATTTCTCTGGTTCCTGCTGGAGGCGGCTCTCATCTCGTCCGGATTGGGGAATGGACTTGTGAGCGCTGTTGCCGGTCAGGAGACGGTGTTTGCACAGGCCAGTGTTCTGTTCGGATGTCTCTTCACGACGTTTGTCATCGTTGTCATCAATGCACTGGTTGTTCTTGTCACGGGTACGGCTACCGTCCCCAGACCACCGAGTGTTGTACTGCTTGTGCACAAAACGTTCGCTCGCCCCGTATTGCGGGAACTTGAACTACATCCGCAACTCAAGCGTTTCGCAAAAGTCATCCGAGGCCCGCCACGTTTTTGTGACACGGATCGTTCGACAATGTGCGTGGACTGACGACGAGTAAATACGTTTGGCAACGCACTCAAAGCACCCAATCTGATGCTTGACACAGGAGTCCACAATGAACGTGATCAAATCTCTTAGAGTTGCCCTCTGCCTGGCAGTTGTCGTGGTCATGATGAGCGCAGTGGCTGGGTTGGCGGCAACAAGTTATACATCTCACTACTTTAATGGAGCACTGACGGTCACGGTGGCCACCCCCGTCGGCGACTGGGACGACTTGGAAATCGAATGTCTGGACACCGACGTGCCTGCAGACTTCTCCACGACGACCCCGGAGTGGGCGATTGACCCCGATATCGATACAATAGCTGGTAAGACATATGTCCGGTTGGAGCGTACGGCGGCCATATCAACCGGTGAAACCGTGGTCATCCAGGGTCCATCGGGCCGTGGCGGTGACGGTACGATTGCTCGGACATTGGCGGGTGTCCTTTTGGATCAGGCGAAGTTGAAGCCGACTTTTATTGCGGTGCAGAAAGTTCCCTCCTTGACGACTTGGGGTATTGTCATACTGGTCCTCGGGCTCGTAATCGTGGCCGGTTGGTTGATGAGAAGAAAGCGCCAACCGCTTGCGGCATGATTTAGGGAGCATGAGTATCGGTTGTTCTCAGGGGCTGGACATCCAGCCCCTGTTTGCATCGGATCAGTCTTTCAGCTTAACTGCTACACGATGACTGCACCGGTGTGCACGGATCGCACGGGCCCTCGGCGTTGAAGAACAAATGCTGGATCAGTGCATTGAGATCGACAGCGTCGGCGACACCATCGTAATTGAAATCGCTGCGTGCCGACGGGCAACCGGGGTCTTGAACGTCGCTTGCATTGAAGAAAATGATATTGATCAGAGTGTTCAAATCGACTGCCGTGGGAAACCCGTCCTCGTCGAAGTCAGCTTGCCACGGACACAATCCATCGACTGTTTGATCGCAATCATTGTCGATCCCATCACAAATCTCAGTAACATCGGGATTGACGTCGGGGTCGCCGTCGTTGCAGTCATTGCTGTTGGCGACAAATCCGGCCGGCGTTGAACATGCCAGTGTGGTGACTTGAGCATCTCCGTAGCCGTCATCGTCGGCGTCGGCGTAATAGGTGAATCCGTCGACCGGATTGTTGTCGATCACATCATCGCAGTCGTCATCGACGCCGTTGCAGAACTCGGACGCGCCCGGATAGATGTCGGGATCGGCGTCGTTGCAGTCGCATCCGGCACCGGCGCCGTCGGTGTCGGCGTCGGTCTGATCGGGATTGCTCAAGTCAGGACAGTTATCGCACGGATCGCCGACACCATCGCTGTCGGCATCGTCCTGACCGGCGTTCGGCAGAAACGGACAGTTGTCAGCCGTGTTGAAGACGCTGTCCCCATCGACGTCTCCGTCCAAATCACGACTGCGGGAACCGCCGAATGCGCCGACATCGTTGCGCAAGCCGCCGAGCGCCGGCCAGAGCGCCGACCCCGGAGACTGTGGATCCTCCGGGTCGTTATACGCCGTCGCGGGATCACCGGCATCGATACAGGGCGATCCGTCGCCGAGATGGTAGTTGGGGCCGGTATACAGCGGATCGGAATCGAAATTCCCTGTTCCGGTATAGCCGCCTTCGACGTTGCAGTAACTCACAGTTGGAACACCATTGATCCGTTTGTGGATCTGAGCACCGTCCGGCGCCACGTTGCCGCGAATGATGTTATTGCGGACTGTCATGGTCGCTTCCCAGACGAGTATGCCGCCCCCGCTCAGCACCGATTCGTTTCCGATGATCGTGTTGTTCTCGACAATGGCATTGCCGCCTTCGTACTTCCAGATGCCCGACCCGGCAAAGTCCTCGCCGCCGGTGTTGTATGCGATGAGGTTATTGCGGACAATGCCTTCAGCGAAGTTCAGCACCATCCCGGCGCCGTAACGACCGCGGTTGTTACTGATGATATTGTTGCGGATGATCGGATTGCCATCGCCGGCACGAATCCCGCCGCCGCCGGCGCTGGTGATGAATGGCCCGAGCTGGATCGCTTCGTTATCGACGATCCAGTTGTGTTGGATAATCGGCGACGATCCGGCGCACAAGATGCCGCCTCCCTCGTAGTATGTCCCGAATCCGTGTTCATCGACCCACTTGGTTCCGGTACCTCCGGTGATGGTGAACCCCTGAATCACCGTAAACGAGTCCACCGGATGCGTGATGCGTACAACAGTTCCGGTATCGGCATGCGACGGTGCGCTGCCGTCAATGATCGTCGCGGCGATATGGGCGGGATCGCGATCGAGCAGGTACTGACTCGTGAGCACCAGTGGATAGTTCGGGAAAAGAATGTTCTCCTGATACACACCGTGGTCCACGAGGATGGTGTCCAGCACGATGGACGCGTCGATGGCGTCTTGAATCGTGCCGTGATCGCCGGGCACGGTCAGAATGCGTGCGGATCCGGTGGCCGCAATGCACAGTGACAGCGCCATCAGAATGAGTGTGAGAATCGGTCGTCGGATTGGCATAGAGTCCCCCATTACGCTGCACAGCGTACAGCGGTTGCGGTTCGTATTCACAACGGTCAGGAGCTGCGTCGCTGGTGAGGGATGAACAGCTCTGTAGGTTTGTCGCGGGTGGGTGGGGGAACCTTACAGTGAGTTAGGGATAATCCTGCAGCGTTTGTTATCGGTCTTCTCTGTTTGCCGTTGGATGTCAATAGATAGTACTTACTAACCGCTCTAGATGCGTGTAGGGACATGGCCCGCCGTGTCCGCGCATTGTCCTCAACACCTTCTCTTTCGTCGGGCACGGCAGGACATACCCGACGACAGATCGTAGGGGCGCACACTCCGGCTCCCCGCGGTCAGGGTAGCACACTCCTTGTTGAGTTCAGTCTTCCTCGGTCGGCGGTGTGTCGGACTGCTTGAGGGCGCGGCGGATGCGTTCGCGGGCGTCATCGGAGAGGCCCTCGTGTGACAGCGGGGTGCGGTCGGGATTCGCCGCAATCTTGTGAACAGCCGAATGCACGACTGAGAGCTGGCGTTTGTAGCGACGGCACCAGACGCAGATCGACATGTGCACACGATTCGACAGCCGCTCGCGCCATGTGAGTGGCCGCTGGAATTGGTCGGAGAGACGATGAGTCACCACATTGCACGGGACGACAAACCGTGCCAGGAAGATGATCAGTGATTCTCTGGCGCGCTCGAATAACTTCACGATTGCTCTCCGTGTTGCCGGCCGAACCAGTTGAGTTCGAGACATCCGCGCAGTTGCTTGCGCGCGCGGTGCAGCATCACCCACAGGTTAGTCGGAGTTATCGCCAATTCCCGACAGATTTCTTCGGACCGAATCTCCTCGATTTCATAGAGAGTGAACACCGCGGCGAGACGCGGTGGCATCGCTTTCAGACAACGATCGAGGACGATCCAGAACTCTTTGTCTTCTAACGTACTAAACGGGTTCGGACCCCAGTCGCCGGGGCCCTGCGAGGGATCCCAATGACCCACCCATTTCCCCTCCGTCATATGGCCCATTGTATCCAAATCGCCGGCATTCTCGCTGTCGGCCGGCGGAGCATCGCGAAAGACCGTACGGAAATGGTCGATCACCTTTCGCTTCAGGATGCCGACCAGCCAGGTGCGTTCGGACGATCGACCTTGGAACTGGCCGTAGGCCTTGATCGCCGCAAGGAAGGTCTCCTGGACCATATCCTCGGCCACCCAGCGATCATGCACACGGGAGTACGCGACACGGTAGAGGTAATCGCCGTGTTCATCGACCCAACGGCTGACACGATCAGTGGTCGTGCTCGTGTTGTGGGCCCGGTTGCCAGAGTCGTTGCGAGCGTTTGCCGCCATCTGAAATATGGGTACTCGGTTGACAACTCCCAGGCGCGGGGACATCGCCTGCCTATTTGGTACGATGGGAATGGCATCTCGTCGAGGGGAAAGAGTCGTAGAGGCGCACACTTCGACTTCGCTCAGTGCAGGCGGCAGTGCGCCCGCCCGCTACCACAGCTCCTTAGCGATTGTCGGATTTCGGTTCTGATTGAGAAGCAGTAAGGGTTGGTTTACTTGGTACGCACGTTCGGGTGCCACGGGTCTTTAGGGCCTGTTGAAAAAGTCGTCTGTTGATTCCAGACCCGATGATGTAACTGAATAAGACAATCATAACCTCGCGTAGGTCCCGCTCTTAGCCGCACCGGTCCGGCTAAGAGCCGGACC
>WJJR01000417.1 GCA_014729565.1 Candidatus Zixiibacteriota bacterium
ATGCTTAGGTTGATAGTAAGTGTGAGGGGCTCGAGATGGTATCACGAACGCAGAATTCGACTCTCGCGTTGAAGCGTGGCTGGCCTCGTTGGACTTGGCTTTCCATTGCAATCCTCAGCATCTGCCTGTCGACAGCATCTGTCTCTGACGCCGCCAACGATCCTGAACCGTCACCGCTGTTTGAAGCGAGTCTCCAGCAATCGGTCGAGTCAATATCCTCGAACCATCTCATTGACGCACCCCAGCAACCCGCACGCTCTCGATCGCGAACACCGCAGGTCACGGGGGTTGCCGACGCCGACACGGCACATCAGCATTGTGTCTATGAGCTGGTTTGCATCAACGCAACCGAAGACATCCTCCCGGAGTTACCGTGGCATCTGGGCGAACGGCGGTATGTTGACCCCTGCTCCGATACAACTGTCTGTCCGGACACGATGTACACCAGGGTTGAGTGGTACTGTTTTCAGTGGGTATTCGTCGGCTGCCTGGATACAACACTCAACCAGATGTGGGGAATTGACAGCCCCTGCCGCTGCGACATGCCGATGACCATGCCGGGATCACCGACGTGCACCGGTACCTCAACGTGTACCGATTCGTATACGTGTCTCGGTTCGATGTCGTGCCCCGGTACCGGCCCGCAAACGATGTGTGTACCATCGGAGACATGTTCGCCGAACATCACTTGTTATGGTAACACCTGTCCTCCCGCTCCGACCTGTAACGCTTGGCTTCCCACTCTGTGCGTCGGTGCCACCTGTGATGGGAGCGAAACCTGCCAGCACACCTGCCTGAGCAGCCCTACGTGTGCGCAGTCCGAGAGCTGTCCGGGATTCGCAACCTGTGAAGGTACTGCGACGTGTGGGAGTTCACCGACGTGTCCGGATGCGCCGACATGCACAGATATCTGCTTGTCGTGCGATTGCTCGCATCAGGGCGACGTCGACGGGAGCGGCTTCGTGGGATATCAGGACGTGGTCGTCTTCATCGACTATCTCTTCCATAACGGAGACCCGCTGGTGGCCGATTCGCTGTGCCTGTCAGAAGACCGCGGCGATGTGGATTGCAGTGGGTCGTCGACAGTGGCGGATGTTGTCCTCTTGATTGAGTGGTTCTTTCAGACGGGTGTCAGCGCCTGCGACCCGTGCGAGTCAGGATTATCAACCCCTTCTCCCACAAGTGATTCGCTGGCCGTAAGCGACGGCTCGCCGTAGTTCCTCCCAGGAACGCATGAGATCCCTCAACCGTCATTAGGTCCGAATCCATCCTGCTGGACGGTATCACCGGACTCTCCATGGCCCCGATGCCGGATGCTCGGCGGTGCCCCTCAAATCGGGAGCGAATATGTCAATCAGTGGGGCGGCTTCGGGGGTATATTGCAGGAGAATGCCACATGGCGCCGAAACTGCCTGGAGAACTCCAATGACGAATGATGCGGCCACATTAGAAGAGACAACCGTCACCAGCTGTGCCCGTCCGGCCACCCCGGAGGACGTCGCCCTGAAGGGGCGCATCCAGGAGTTGAAGGACCAATGGGGCAACAAGCTGGTGATTCTGGCGCATCATTATCAGCGCAAAGAAGTAGTGCCGTTCGGCGACTTTGTCGGGGATTCCTACTACCTCTCCAAGATGGCTGCCCAACAGGACGACGCCGAGCATATCGTCTTCTGCGGTGTCCATTTCATGGCCGAATCGGCGCGGATCCTCTGCCGTCCTGATCAGCGCGTGTATCTGCCCAATCTGCGCGCCGGCTGCCCGATGGCGGATATGGTCAATGATGACCAAGTCGACGATGCCTGGGATTGGCTGGCGGAGTTTATGGATATGTCGAAGATCATCCCGGTCTCGTATATGAACTCGGCGGCGTCGCTGAAGGCGTTTTGCGGCGCCAACGGCGGGGTGATTTGCACATCATCGAATGCCGAAAAGGCGTTCAAATGGGCGTTTGAGCGTGGCGAAAAGCTGTTCTTCTTCCCCGATGAACACCTCGGCACCAACACGGCCAATCAGTTGGGCATTCCCCGCGATGAGCGTGTGATTTTCGATCCGCTCAATCCGCCCGAGGATCCGGAGCCGTTTAAGAAGGCAAAAGTCCTTCTCTGGAAGGGTTACTGCCACGTGCACACCAATTTCACCGCGGCGCATGTCGATCAGGTGCGTGAGCAGTACCCCGGCGTGAAGGTGGTTGTGCATCCGGAATGCAAAGAAGAGGTGGTCGACAAGGCCGATGCGGTCGGATCGACCGCGTTCATCACCCAGTATGTCGATGAGCAGCCGCCGGGATCGATTATTGCGATCGGGACCGAGATCAACTTGACCGCACGGATGGCCGACGAATACCCCGACAAGACAATCTTCGAACTCTCCGGGCAGAATTGCCCGTTGTGTGTCAACATGTTCCGCACCACGCTCGGCGATCTGGCCGAGTGCCTCGAAGATCTCGGCAAGAAAAACGAGATCTTCGTCCCCGACAATATCGCGCGTGATGCCCGAAAGGCGTTGGAGCGGATGTTGGAGTTGGGGTAGTTCTCGTTCAGTTATAGCCTATTCCAATATTGTGTCGCCCCGATGGTGTACCGCAGGGCGCACGCGCTGTCGTCCATTGTCCGCATACAAGCATCCCGAAGACATACTCTTGGCGAGTACCCTGGCGTATCCGACCGCGCATCCGCCGACCCCCGTCAGGCATCAGCTCCGGACGGTGGGTGCGCGGACGGTTCCGTTGGACTGGATGGGAGTGGATTGAGTGCCCGAAGAACCGTCAGCGATACGTAACGTGAAGCGCACCCGACCTACCAGTTGATCCACACGCGATAACACACGCCGAGCTGGGGTTCGGCTGCGTTCACCCTGAAGGGTTCGATGGTCCCGGAGGGTCAGGTGTCCTTGTCTGGGTCGTCATCGTCGGTATCGGCAGGGGGCAATTCTGGCTCTGCTTCGGTGGTTTTAGGCAGTTCCCGAAGCTGACGGTATATACCTAAGACATCGTTGGGCGACATAGACTTCATACTTGGCGCAGAGGCGTAGCAGAAGCCGGCGGCCGTGCGACGTTGCGTGAGCAGCCCGCTGGCAGTCATCCGTCGCGCGACAAACTCGACCAGCGGCCATGGAATCTGAAGCTGCGTCGATAGTTCCGGGGTGCCGCATTCCGGCTTCCTGGACGTGTTAATCGCCGTGTGCAGTTTCGTCACCACATCTTCTTCAAGTGCGACAGACCGTGACAGGAGACCCGGCCATTTTGGCAGGAATGCCTTGCGATACTGCCAGGCGAAGACAACTTCGGCGCCGAGGTAGAAGATGATCCACGAGAGATACACCCAGAGGATCAGCAACGGGATTTGCGCGAGATATCCCCAGATCTCGCGGTAGGTCGAAACCCCGAACTGAAAACTGATGTAGGCCTGTTGGGCAAGTTGCCAGATCACACCGGCGGTGATACCACCGACCGCGGCCGATTGGAAGCGGACCGGCGCGGAGGTGATTACATAATAGAACAATGTCAAGCCGAGCCAGGTGATCAGATACGGCACCAGCCGAAACAACACCGGCACATTGAGCAGCAACTGGTACAGCCATTCACTGAATGATCCCCATCGGCTCAACAACGTGATCCATTGTGTGGTGCTGCCTTCGGCAATGGTACTCAGGGCCAGAATCACGGCGAGGACAGCGGGACCGAGGACAATCGCCAAGGGATAGAACACGAGTCGTTTCCACCAGTCGCGGAAACCGGGCGCATGCCAGATGCTGGAGAGATACTCTTCCAATTCGATGATGGCGAACATGCTGGCGATGAGAACCGCACCCAGTCCAATGACACCGACCGTATACAGATCGAGACGTTGCATGGCCGCGACGAGATTGGCGGCCAGGTCGGGCGCGGTCGGCGACAGACGTATGGTAATCCACTCAACCAGATTCTCACGCCATCCGAGTTGGCCCGCCAGTGCAAGCGCCAAGGCACCGAGTGGCACCAAGTGAAAGAGTGACAGATACGTCATGTACCCGGCGCGCACCCACATGCGGTCAGTGAACGAACCCTCAACAATATTAACGAGTGACCGCACGAGACGGATGGCGGCACTCGGACGGGGACCGGCATCCCACCACAATCGTCGATCAATCGTCGACGCCTGTGTGTTCAGTTCACGGGTGGGCATTCAATCGCCCTTTCTAGTGGTCGCGTGTTGTGGAGGCTTACTCATATGTTTCCAGTCCCGCCCCATGCGTACACGCGCGGGCAGACACACGGGTCTGCCCCTACAATTTGTAGGGGCGCACCTGTGTGTGCGCCCTCGCGCGCAACCTATGGGAGAGCCTCGAATGAATCACGTACGTTGTCCGAACTCACCACGTCCAATTTGGCTTACGCCAGGATCAGTTTTCAACATAAGCTCCCATTGATCAAACGATTATTGACAGGTGAGTCATGATTGACTCGATCCGTTTCGTTCAAAAACACCATATCGGTAATGAGTTGATTTATGGCCACTTACAGCAAGTCCTTAGAATTGAAACCGTAATTTCTTAAGCAACAATCTGCCAACACCTTAATCGCTGCCTGATGCTGTCCTGCCGAAGACGGCTTTACAGAGGCTTCACAGAACCGGGCTTCAAGCAGATTGTTAAGTTCACAACCCGTTACCCACGAAAGGGAACGGTTGATCTGAATCTGTTTTGGGGGAAAACCCTTGACTCTCCGCTCCCTTTTCGGCCACCCTCTTGTCAGTTGAAGTTGTTGAAACTGAATCTGTTATGGCAAAAGTGGAAATTGTTGAAATAGTGAGTTAAAGTCTTGTCGTAGTGGAGCATTGAATCGCCGTCGGCAGTGGAAATCCATGTGGATATCGGTGTGGATAGTCACTGGTAACGTGATCGTACTTGCTCCGGTTTCGAAAACCCACTGGCGTAGTCAACTCAATTGAGCCGCAACAAGAGGGGGCAGCTTCACACCTCACCATTGCGGCGGGGAGGGTCGTATTGTCGCCATGGAAAACCTGAATGAGAGTATTTGGAACCCCTGTCTCGAGTATCTGCAAGAACTCTTGGGCAAAGAAGTCTGCTTTACCTGGTTCAAACCGACACGTTTGATCGCCGTTGATGGCAATGCGGCCGTGATCGGTGTGCCGAACAACTTCGTCGCCAACTGGATGCGTGAACACTACTCGACAACAATCGACGATGCGTTGAAAGCGATCACCGGCCGTGATTGGTCCCACCGTTTTGAGATTCATCAAATAAAACGATCGGATGATCACGCTGCCGGCAACAATGGATCCGGCCATGTTGTTCGCAAGGCACCGTCGGCTGTCGCTCCGATTCCGGTCGACAAAGCACGTTCAGTCCCACCACCTCGTCCGACCGCTGACCGACGCGCCAGCGCATCGCTGAACTGCCGCTACACATTTAACAACTTTGTGGTGGGGCAGTCCAACCAACTGGCCCATGCCGCCGCGGTCGCTGCCTCCAAGCAACCGGGAGAAGAACGTCACAACCCGTTGTTCATTTACGGTACGGTGGGGCTGGGCAAAACGCATTTGGCCCAGGCGATTGGCAATGCGCTGGTTTCGCAACGGACTGATGCCAAGGTGTTGTATGTCACCTCCGAAGACTTCACCAACCACTTTATCCGTGCGCTCAGCAATGGAACCACGGCGGAGTTCACCGATCGCTATCGCAGTGTTGATGTGCTGCTGATCGATGACATCCAGTTTCTGGCCGGCAAGGAGTCGACTCAGGAGCAGTTCTTCCACACGTTCAATGCGTTGCATCAGCAACGCAAGCAGATCGTACTCACCGGCGACCGTGCGCCAAAGGAAATTCGCGGCCTGGAAGAGCGTCTGTTGTCGCGGTTCCAATGGGGGCTGCCGGTCGATATCCATCAGCCCGACTTTGAAACCCGGATGGCGATTCTCCGCAAGAAGCTCGAACAGGAGCACACGACACTCAGCGATGAGGTCTTGGGTTACATCGCGCGTGCCGGCAACGGTAACATCCGTGAACTGGAGGGAGCACTGAACCGTCTGCTGGCGGCCACCGCGTTGGAAGGGAAGGAGATTACACTGGAGACAGCGCAGGAGCTACTCCGCGATTCGTTGACCCTTCGGTCGCGGCCAATTACGATCCCACGGATTATCGCGGTGGTGTCGGATCTCTACGCCGTACCGAAAGAGGCGATTTTGTCAAAAAGGCGGACACAATCGGTGGCTCTGGCACGACACACCTGTATGTACCTGGCCCGCACATTGACCAATCTGTCACTGAAGGCAGTCGGTGCCGAGTTCGGCGGCAAAGATCACTCGACGGTCATCCATGCCGTCAACACCATCCGTGATTCGATCGGTCACGACGCTCACTTGCGCTCCTTAGTCGAGCAGGCGCAAGCCATGCTCTGTGGGAACAGCGTTGATAACGGGCGATAACCGGGGGAGTACCGTGTGGAGAGCCTGGAGATTTCGATTGATTCTCGTGGAAAGCTCCGGATATCATGTAGGTCCTGTGGAGATCGGAGGGAACCGTTGACGTTCTTAACACGGTGCGGTGAACATCTCCGGCGACGCAAGAGACACGACAGGTACGTCTTACACGTTTTGTAACCCTGTTCTGCGCAATGTCCACAGGATTATCATTATGTATTGTCTTTTATGTATTAAAGGATATTCACAACAAGAACACGTGTGGAACCGATAGGTCCATGGTCACGGAGCAAGGATTACAATGAAATTTACGGTCAATCGAGATGCTCTGGCGGAGAAGCTGCAGACGGTATTGTCGGTTGTGTCGACACGGACAACGCTTCCGATTCTTGGCAATATCCTAATCTCGGCCGACAGTGAACAGTTGGAGTTGGCGGCCACCGATCTCGATCTGTCGGTATTGTGCAAGATACCGGCCAAGGTCACGAAGGCGGGAACGACGACAATTCCGGCACGCACATTTGCTGAGATGGTGCGTGAATTGCCCGATGAAGATGTGGCGGTCAATGTGACCGGCAATCGGATGGAAATTAAAACCGGACGCGGCGTTTATAAGATCAGCGGAATGCCGGCGGAGGAGTTCCCTAAGTTGCCGTCCGTACCGGAGACGGGTGAAAACCTGATTCCCGGTGATCAATTGAAGTCAATGGTGCAGCGGACGACGTATGCAGCATCGGTGGATCCAACCCGGCCGGCACTCAATGGAATTCTGTGGCAATCCAACGGTGAAGGAATGAGCATGGTGGCCACCGATGGCCATCGGCTGGCGCGCGTGCGTGTATCGGAAAACCGTCTCGCGGGACACGAAGGTGATGTGATCATTCCACCCAAAGCATTGTCACTCGTTATCAAGATCCTCGGTGAAGAGGAAACCGATATTGGTGTCACACTGGGTGAAAAGAACATCATGTTTCACGTCGGCGACACCGTTGTGACGTCGCGGTTGATTGAGGGTCCGTATCCGAACTATCAACAGGTGATTCCCTCGTCGAATGACAAGCAACTCACTGTTGATGCCGCGACACTGATGGCCGGGGTACGTCGCGTGGCCGTGTTGTCGAACTCGTTGACACACCAGGTACGGTTTTACCTGTCGAACGATAAACTCGAATTATCGGCAGCGAACCAGGACATTGGTGGTGAGGCGAAAGAATCATTGCCCTGCCAGTACAAAGGTGATGATCTCGAAGTCGGATACAACGCCAATTACATCCTCGACATGCTGAAGAACTATGAGGATGGCGATGTGACTTTTGAGCTGGCAACATCGGTATCGGCAGGAGTGGTTCATTCGGCCAAAGAGGATCAGAAGGACGATTACCTCTGTTTGATTATGCCGCTGCGGCTGGCGGAGTAGGGTTCTAAGCAGACTATAGCGATTGTGGTAACGGCCCGGGGCTTGCTGTCCCGGGCCGTTTTTTGTAGTTGTGCGGTGTTGGTAGAGTGGGCACGACAGGCGGTGCCCCTACAGATCTTAAGGATTCAAGCTGGGTTGCAACCGGTAGATTGGTGTCCGCGATTAGCTTGGGGTCGTTCTTCCCGTCAGCCACCGCGGACGGGCATGGCGGCGGGGAGCGTGGCGGTCTCGACAGCGAATGGCGGCTATTCGTAACCCACTGAATCACTCCAGTTTATATCCCACAAAAGGCCTTGTCGAAACGTACATCTGATTGTATAATAGTTAGTTATGGTGATTTCGGAC
>WJJR01000418.1 GCA_014729565.1 Candidatus Zixiibacteriota bacterium
CATCATCTTTGGAAGGATCAATCCCATGGCAGTACCCTTAATGGATCTGACACGCCAATATCAATCACTCAAGTCAGACATCGATGCGGCGGTGCAGCGTGTGTTCGAACATTCCCGATTCATCCTCGGTCCCGAAGTGGCAGACTTTGAGAACGCCGTTGCACAGAAACTCGGCGCGAAACAAGCGGTCGGCGTGGCATCCGGTTCCGATGCATTGATCCTGGGGTTGCATGCGGTCGGTGTCGGTCCGCAGGACGAGGTCGTTGTCCCGGCATTTTCGTTCTTCGCGTCGGCCGGCTCGGTCAGTCGTCTGTGGGCCAAGCCGGTATTCTGCGACATCCGACCCGATGATTACAACATGGACCCGGAGGGCCTGGAGAAAGCCATCACGCCCAAAACAAAGGCGATCATGCCGGTTCACCTGTATGGTCAACTGGCCGACATGGAGCCGATCAAAAAGACCGCCGATGCGCACAATATTCCTATTGTGGAGGATGCTGCCCAGGCGATCGGTGCAACCCACAAAGGTACCGTGGCCGGACGATGGGGGCACGCGGGTTGTTTCTCGTTCTTCCCGACCAAGAATTTGGGAGCCGCCGGCGATGGCGGCATGGTCATCAGTGATCACGAAGACGTCGCCGACCGGGTGCGTCTGCTGCGTACGCATGGCGCCCGGCCCAAGTATTTTCACAAGCTGATCGGCTTCAATTCACGGCTCGATGCCCTGCAGGCGGCCCTTTTGGGAGTGAAGCTCGCGCATCTGGACAGTTGGACGGAACGCCGTCGCGCACTGGCCGATGTCTATGACCGTGAACTGAAGGGCGTTGGCGACCTGATTTTACCCAAACGCAATGCCGACGGCTACCATATCTTTCATCAGTACACCCTGGCGACCGAGAAGCGCGATGCCATGCGCGACCATCTGAAGAGCAAAGGCATCGGCATCGAGGTATACTATCCCGTACCGTTGCATCTCCAGGAATGTTACGCCGATCTCGGTGGCAAGCCGGGTGATCTCCCGGTGGCCGAAAAAGCTGCGCAGACGGTGTTCTCAATTCCTATCTTCCCGGACATGACTGAATCTGAACAGGCAGAAGTGATCGACGCGGTCAAATCGTTTTTTGCCTAACGGATAGCGCATGGTCCGAACGAGCGCACGCACACCATCGACCAAACGCAAGCGCGGCGCGACGCGTCCGTTGATCGCGTGTGTCTTCGGCACACGTCCGCAATTGATCAAGGTCGCATCGGTCTGGCAACTGCTGTCGCAGCAGAGCCGACTGCTGCTGATCGATTCCGGACAGCACTATGATCATGCGATGGCGGGAACATTCTACGCCGGCAAGAGGATTCGGACTCCCGATATCAACTTAGGGATTAAGGCCAAGTCAGCGGGGTCGCAGGTCGCACGCATTGCCGCGGCACTGGACCCGGTGTTCACCAGGCGTCGACCCGATGCCATCGTGACATTCGGTGACACCAGCACGACCGTCGGCGCCGCCATCGCGGCAGCATACCAGAACATCCCGGTCGCACACGTCGAAGCCGGCTTGCGCTCATTCGACTTGCGGGCCGCCGAAGAAAAGAACCGTGTACTGACCGATCATCTTTCCCGGTGGCTGTTTTGTCCCACGCAAACGGCTATTGCCAACCTCAAAAACGAAGGAATTACCAGGGGTGTCTTTGGCGTCGGTGATGTGTTGTGTGAGACCTTTCGTGAGGTTCAGTCGCGCGCCACTCCGAACGATCTTTTCACATCGTTCGGATTAACCGATGGAGACTACTATCTGGTTACCTGTCATCGGGCGGAAACGACCGACAATCCGGAGCGCCTGCGTGAATTGGTGACGGTGTTGGAGGATCTCGACCGGCCAACATTGTTTGCGGTTCATCCACGCGCCCGTAAGAACCTCATTCGTCAACGGCTGTGGCAGCGTCTTAAACGTGTCAAGACTCTACACTTGGTCGCGCCGTTTGATCACGAATCAACCATTGCCGCGATCGCCGGGGCCAAGGCTGTCCTGACCGATTCGGGCGGTGTTCAGCGGGAGGCATATTGGTCGCGGGTGCCCTGCCTCGTGCTGCGCGATCGAACCGAGTGGGTCGAGCTGACGAATTGCGGTGCGGTGCGCGTGGTCGGCTTGAATCTCACCCGCGTACGAAATGCACTGCGAACGCGATGGTCGATCCGCACGACCAGAGACACACACTTTCGCAAACACAATGCCTCTCAGAAGATCGTGCAGATACTGCTGCGCGAACTGACTTCGCGCTGAACTGTCAATTCAGCCGATTGCGCTACGCCATGTCCGAACCCACCCTGCGCCAGGCCGGAGCGACCGTCATCATTCTGGTGATTGTCGTGAAGATTGTAGGGTTTGCACGCGAGGCAGTGATTGCCGGAGTGTATGGCACCACACGCGTGGTGGATACGTATCTTGCCGCGATCACGATTCCGGCGATCTTTACCAACCTGGTCTACCAGGCCCTGCCGAATGCCTTTGTTCCCTTGTTTGCTCCGGGGAATGCGTCTGCGCGCAGCCGACGGTTGGCGATCCAATTGTTGGTCATCTCATTTGGCGTCTCCATTTTGCTGTGGCTCACCGCACCCTGGCTGGCGTCGGTCACCAACAGCGGCTTCTCGCCCGAATTGAAACGGCAGACGATCAACCTCATCCGCATCGCTGCGGGGGGCGTGCTCCTGGCGACATTCGAAGCGCTCGGACGGAGCCGCCTGATTGCACAGCGCCGGTTTGTGCAGTCGGGATTGTCACAACTGTGGTCGAGCGTGACTGTGATTATCGCCGTTGTCCTCTTTATGGATGCCGGTGCTTATGCTCTGATGTGGGGATTGGTGATCGGCATCGGGGTGATTGGAATCTGGAATGTGTTGCCCCTGAGCCACCGTCCGCAGGCGCCGACCGCAGCGGCCGATGCGCAGGAACCGTCGGTCACCGACGGCAGTTGGGTCGCCGTTGTCGTTTTATTGACCGTCATTGCGTCGTTCAATGGGCTGATTGATCGGCACCTGGGCTCCTATCTGGAAGCGGGATCGCTCGCTGCGCTGCAGTACGCCAATCTTATCGCCACGCAACCGGTGGCGGTTTGCGGCATTACGATTGCCACTGCCATTTTCCCGTATCTGACACAGAAACTTGCTGCCGGCGATCACGACGGTACGATGTCGGTGCTGGATCGCGCCGTTCGGTGGGCGATGCTGGGTGGGATACCGTCGGCCGTGATGGTGATCGTTTTCGCCCCCGAAATTCTGCGAATCCTGCTGGAGCGCGGCGAATTCGACATGCAATCGCGCGCGATGACGGGGAGTGCCCTGGCTGTCTATGGATTCTGGATGATCCCGGCTGTTGTCAGTGCGGTGGTGGCCAAGGTGCACTATTCCGCGCGTGGTGTGCGGGAGCTCGTGTGGGCGACGGTGGTCGGATTGGTCATCAAGGTTGGGGCCAGCTTCTGGTGGGTTGAACCGTTTGGCATCGCGGGCCTGGCGGGATCGAGCGCGGCGACCCTGACAGCGTATCTGATCATCCTGACCGTTGCACTTCCAGGCTGGCTCAAATTCCCACTCTGGAAG
>WJJR01000419.1 GCA_014729565.1 Candidatus Zixiibacteriota bacterium
AAAGAGTGGTGCATTGATGCTGGACCACATGGTGTAACCGAAGCAGAGAATCGTAACCTCGCGTAGGTCCGGCTCTTAGCCGGACCGGTGCGGCTAAGAGCCGCACCTACGCGACGTACATACGGGCTTTTCAACACGCCGTAGAACTGTGGGGCGCCAGGCGAGACGTAGGGGCGCACGGCAGTGCGCCCGCCCACCGAAACTACTTCAATCGGACAGGAAATCTGACAATCGCTATAGCCGCGCATGGGCGGCGCACCCGTGGGGCATGGCCAGGGACGGTCATGCTACGGGCTGTCTACCCCTCCGCACTCGGATCGACAATCGCCCCCATGAACAAAACGATACCTGTTTGATTGTCCCGGATCGCGAAGAGGAACGGGCGATCGACGGTCAGGACAAAACGTTCGGGCTGATTAGGATCAAACGATGTGATGCCCATTTCAACCGATGTGACCGCCGCCGCTTCGGTGCCCTGCTCATTGACTTCAACAAATGTCTTATGTTTGACCGCACTGATATACACGTTCTGCGCGGCGGTAACCGGGAACATCCTACTGAAATTGGCGGCGTTTGGATCGAACGCCACGCCCATACCCAGCGCAGTGAGAGCATCGTTCAATTTCACATCGTATTCGACACGGAATCTTGGCAACGTCAGGTCACCTTCGAGTTCACGGTAATTGCCCATCCACTCGTCCCAGTTCTCCGTGTTGAGTTGCGCCAGCAGCGACGGCAGATCAGAATCGCGATTGGGCAGGAAAATGTACATGCTGAGGCGTCCCGAACCGTACGGCACACTCACCGACTGGAACGTGCCGCCGTCGAAGTACGGCAGCGTGTCGGTTTTGTACATCAGTGGATGCTGAATATGTGATCCGTCACCGACGGTGAACATGCGCTCTTCGGTCAACGAGTCATCGAACTCAACCGACCACGTCCCTTTGAAATAGATTGCGTTGATGAGGAACATGATCAGTTCGGAGCTGATCGGATCGGGTACGATCTTGTTGATCTTTCCACGCGTTTGGTCGTTGACCCAGCCGTTGATTGTCGACGCCGCATCCGGTGAATTGAAATCGAGCTGTTCGATGCGTGCCGAATACGATTCAGTGTTCCGTTCCAGGAACTCGTCACGGAACGGCAGCCCCTGCCTGGCCCACAGCGAATTGGCAATCGACAGCTCGACCGCGGTGTCGGGGTGTTCCAGAAGCGCCAGCAAGTCGGCATAAGACGAGTTTAGCTTCTCCAGCTCGAAGTTCTCGATATTCAATGTCTGCGCCATGGCCTGTTGTGTTTCGCCGTCGGCGCCGTTGTAGGTCATCGCCAGCGCGACCGCCACACTGGGCGGTGAGATGAAAGCGTTTTCCGTTGGATTCGGTGTTGCGACTTCCCCGAACAGACGCATCGCGAACTGTGTGTTTGCTGAGACGAGGTCAGTGTCGAGTGAATCGACCGTCGCGCTCTTCTGTTGCTCCGTGTTATCACCCGTCACGCTCGCCCCTCCCTGACATGAGGCCAATGCGATGACCATCACCAACAACAGGACCCGTGTCCACATAACTCCCCCTTACATCACTCGCTGAATGCCGGCGTACGCTCAACCGTCCCCGGCATGTATACCGATGTCCCTCCTTGCGGGGAAGAACATTTCGCTGAATTCGAGCCGGTAAGAACCGTCGCGATGCCGATCATGGGCTCGTGACTATCATACCCGCAAGCGGCGGGGTTATTTCCATCTCTGTACACGAAGAGGTGTTCCGAGACGGAACACCTCTTCGTGATGATAGACGCCGTAATCTAGTTCGGTTTAGTTCGGGACTGCCGGTTGGGGTGATTCGGCCGGGCTATCGTCTTTGCGGGCAAAGAGTTCGGGCTGCATTTTGCCTTGCGCTTCGACCACGGTGAAGGCGGCGAGGTTGACGATATCGCGCACCGTGTATGATCCCACCTGAAGCAGTTGGATCGGCCGCTCGAGACCGACCATCAGCGGCCCGACGATTTCTGCAGTGCTCAGTTTTTGGATCAACTTGTAGGCGATATTGCCGGACTGCAAGTCGGGGAAAATCAACAGGTTGGCCCGCTCCTTCAGGCGCGAGAAGGAATAGGTCTCTTCGAGGATGTCCGGACAGACCGCGGTATCGGCCTGCATCTCCCCATCGGCAACCAAATCCGGTTCACGCTCATGGATCAACTCGACCGCCCGGCGGACCTTGCGCGTGTTCGGATGGTCCACGGACCCGAAGTTTGAAAACGACAGCAATGCCACCCTGGGGGTGATATCGAGGGATCGGATCTCGCGGGCACAACTGCACGCAATGTCGGCCAGTTCCTCAGCGGTCGGATCGATGTTCACGGTCGTATCGGCGAAAAACAGGATATCGTCTTTGAGCACGACCATGGTCATACCGGCGACATGCCGCGACCCCGATGGTGTCGGGAACACCTCGAACGTCGGCCGGAGCAACTCGGGCACATGCATACTGGCGCCGGCCACCAAGCCATCGGCCTTCCCGGTGCGCACCATCATCAAACCGAAATAGTGGCGCGTTTGCATCAGACGGCGGGCGTCGCGAAGAGTAACACCCTTGCGCTGGCGCAATTGATAGAACTCCTGCGCGAACTCTTCGGCCCATTCCGAGGAACGCGGATTGATGATCTCCACCCCGTTGATGTCGATGTTGTGTTCCTGCGCGTGGGCTTCGATCACGTCAACTTCGCCGAGCAGGATCGGCGTGCCGATGCGTTCGTTGCGGATGACGCGTTGTGCGTAGAGAATGCGCGGAGCGCGGCCCTCAGGAAACACGATGCGTTTGGGACGTTCGCTGGCACGGGTGATGACGTGGCGCATGATCGCGCGCGACCGGCTCAGGCTGGCTTCCAGACGTTTGCCGTATTCGTCGAGATCGATTTGGATGCGTGCGACACCGGTTTCCATTGCCGCTTTGGCCACCGCCCGGGCCTCCCAGAGCAACACGCGATAGTCGAACGGCTTGGGGATAATATACGCGCGTCCGAAACTCACCTCTTCACCGCCGTACGCCTGCGCCACCGATTCGGGCACCGGTTCCTTGGCCAGATCAGCGAGCGCTCGCGTGGCGGCCACTTTCATGTCTTCGTTGATGGCGCGCGCGCGCACGTCGAGTGCACCGCGGAAGATGAACGGAAAACCGAGGACGTTGTTGACCTGGTTGGGATAGTCGGATCGCCCGGTTGCCATGATCAGGTCATCGCGTGCCGCCACGGCGTCGGGGTAGGTGATTTCCGGATCGGGATTGGCCATCGCAAAGATGATCGGGTTGGCGGCCATCGAGCGGACCATGTCCTGCGTGACCGTGTTGGCCACCGAACAGCCGCAGAAGACATCAGCGTCGACAAAGGCCTCTGCCAACGTCCGACACGATGTGTCACTGGCAAACCGTTCTTTGTACTTGTTCATTCCCTTCTCACGGCCCTTGTAGACCACGCCGCGAGAATCGCAAAGGATGATGTTTTCTAATTTGACACCCAGTGACACATAGTGATTCGCACAGGCGATGCCCGATGCGCCCGCACCGTTGAACACCACGCGGACTTTGTCGAGATCCTTCCCGGCGAGTTCGCAGGCGTTCAACAACGCCGCACCGGAGATGATGGCGGTGCCGTGCTGGTCATCGTGAAACACCGGGATGTCCATCTCGGCTTTCAGGCGTTCCTCAATGTGGAAGCACTCGGGCGCCTTGATGTCTTCGAGATTGATGCCGCCGAAGGTCGGTTCGAGCGATTTGATAATGTCGGCCAGGCGGTCGGGGTCTTTCTCGTCGACTTCAATGTCAAAAACGTCGATGTCGGCGAAGCGTTTAAACAGCACACCCTTTCCTTCCATGACCGGCTTGCCGGCCAGGGGACCGATATCGCCGAGCCCCAGGACCGCGGTGCCGTTACTGATCACTGCGACCAGGTTGGCGCGTGCCGTATAGAGCGCCGCGGTCAGTGGGTCCTGTTCGATCTCACGGCAGGGATCGGCCACCCCCGGCGTGTACGCCAGTGACAGGTCGCGCTGCGTGTAGCACGGCTTGGTGGCCACCACTTCGATTTTCCCATGTCGCCCCCGGCTGTGATACTCCAGGGCGTCTTCTTTGCGAATCATCACAACCTCTCTTTGTCTGCCGGGTGTGCGCTGTGCACCCGCGCAACGTCGAGCCCGGCCTTCAACACCTTGCGTGTCAGCAAGTGTCGCTGCAACAATACGCCTGGCCCGTGGCTCTCATGCGCGCGGCAAATCAGATTTTGTCAGGAGAAAGCACGTTTCGTCACAAACCGCTTGATCCAATTCTGGCAAGGTGTTAGCAAACACCAGTCGGACTCCGATAGGTGGAATAAGTGGGGACCTATTGGGAACTCGTCGGTAGAACCGTAACGAACACGCTCGGAAGCGATTCGCCCGAGGTGTTATTGAATAGAAACGATACGAATCATTCCGTCCATGACCGGGAAGCCAAGGAGTAAAACGATGTCAGCACTACGCGACACACTGATGGAACTTATTCCCAAATGGCGTGACGACATGAAAGCGTTCGCCAAGGAATACGGCGATACGGAAGTGACCAAGGTCACGCTCAAACAGGTCCTGGGGGGTGCGCGTGGAATCCGTGCCCTCATCTGTGACACATCATCGGTCGAGCCCGAGCGGGGATTGGTGATCCGCGGGACGCATGTCAGTGAATTGACTGACCGCATCCCCGAGGAAATCCTCTGGCTGCTGTTGACCGGTAC
>WJJR01000420.1 GCA_014729565.1 Candidatus Zixiibacteriota bacterium
GATACTGTGTGGTGGCCCGCTTCAGCGTCTCGAGTGCCGCCTCCTGGTCCCAGTTCTGGGCCAGATGAATGGACATCGCTTCAAGCAGCAGACGGTCGCATCCGGTCGTGCGATCGATATACTGTCCTGCCTGACGCAACATATCGATGCCGCGTTCCGTTTGCCCATCCGACGAATAGGCGACGCCCTTACGCAGATAGGCCAGTGCGAAGGTTGAATCCAGTTCGAGGGCGCGATCAAAGTGCTCGTGTGCTTTTTCCCATTCGAGCGCATGGTAATACTCCATGCCCATGAGGTATTCACGATAGGCTTCCGCCGACGATGTCGTCGCTTCCGAGATCGGCACATCGCCCGCGTACACTTCCGGCCCGCTCAATCCGATCTCCTGCTTGATGCGTGTCGACAGTTCATCGACGACGGCAAACACATCAGTTCCATCGACGCGTTGCGATCCGACGACTTCGCCGCTGGATACATCAACGACCTGCGCCGTGATAATCGTCCGCCCACCAAGCTTGGACAACGTACCGATCAACATGCGCGAGGCGCCCGCCTTCGAGGCAATCTTTGTGGCCACGTCGCGATCGATTCGCTTCCGGTCAGCGTAGCCCTCCTGCGACAGAAGATCGTGCAATCGCTGTGTCGAGACGACCTTGAGATAATCCGATCCTGACAAATCAGTCGTCAACAACTCGGTGATGATATCGCCTAACCGTTCTTCGTCATCAGGGTCACTCAAATTCTCGAAATACATGACCGCGACCGAGTTTTCGGTCGCCTGTACCTCGGGCTCTTCGGAACTGAACAGACCCGGCGAAAATGTCAGCACCAATCCCACCAGAATGATTATCACGCCGGCCGCCGCCCAGGCGAAACGCTTCGTTTTAGGTGGATGCGCGTGAACAGCATAAGCACCTGAAGACGATACCCGCGAGTATTCCAGGTCGCGTGCGATGGTGCGCAGTTCGCTTTCGACCGCACGGGCATCGGGATACCGGTCGGACGGATCCTTCGCCAGGGCACGCGCAACCACAGCGGCCAACGGTTCCGGTATGTCGGGGTTGAGCTCGCGCACCGGAGTCGGTGTCTCGTGGACAATGGCATACAGGGCCGCCGCGGCATGTTCGGCCACGAACGGCTTTTCGCCGGTAAACAATTCATAGAGCAGAACACCGAGCGAGAACACGTCGGAGCGTGCATCGACTTCCAAACCCTGCGCCTGCTCCGGCGACATGTAGCCGACTGTACCAACGGCCGTGCCGCGGCCGGTCAAGCCGGACGACTCCTTCAGTTTGGCCAGGCCAAAGTCGGTCAGACGCGCGCGATTGTTCTCATCGATGAGGATATTGTCGGGCTTGATATCGCGGTGGACGATGCCGCGCGCATGTGCGGCGCCAAGCCCGGAGGCGATTTGGACACCATAGCGCGCCGCGTCTTCAATGTCGATTGTTCCCTGCTCCAGCCGTTCTTTGAGACTGCCCCCTTCAACATACGCCATCGCGATGAACGGACGGCCCTCGTGATCATCGATCTCGTAGATTGTCAGGATGTTCGGGTGATCGAGCGATGATGCGGTTCGGGCTTCCAGTTCGAGCCGTTTGCGCCGATCGGCATCACCGGCAATCTCACGCGGCAGGAATTTCAGCGCCACCTGGCGATCGAGACGTGTATCCTTGGCGAGATAGACCTCGCCCATTCCGCCGACGCCCAGTTGCGAGATGATCTCGTAGTGTTTGACCTGTTCACCAATCATAGGACATCCCCGTCAGAGTGATTGTACACCCCGAGCCTCCCCAGATTGCATAAACGTAGAATGACGCCGTGAGTTTCGCCAGTGCCAAGTGCCGATTTACGGTTTTCCCGTATCCTGCCGTCCGGGATACGCTTCCAAGCCCACCGCCAGGGTATCCATGGCCTTGCTGAGTTCGTCGGTCTTGAGGACGTAGGCCAATCGGGCTTCCTGCCTGCCGCTACCCGGCGTGCTGTAGAAACCATCACCGGGCGCCATCATCACGGTTTGTCCCTCATGGGAGAAGTCGGTCAGCATCCAGCGGCAGAAACGGTCGGAATCATCAACAGGCAACGTGGCCATCATGTAGAAGGCGCCTGAGGGTTTGCGGCAGAACACGCCCGGCATTTGCTCAAGACGCTCAAACATGAGGTCGCGCCGGCTCTTGTATTCATCGGCGAGTTGCGCATAGTAATCTTCACCGAGATCCATCAAACGCGCGGCCGCCACCTGCTCCACCGTGGGTGTCGACAGGCGCGCCTGACCCAACCGGAGCGCGGCATCCATGACCTGAGTGTTACGGCACACGAGCGCACCGATTCGGGCGCCACAGGCAGAAAACCGTTTCGAGATCGAATCGAGCAGAATCGCCCGGTCGCCGATTTGGGCAAACTGCCAGATCGACGTGTGATCACCTTCATAGCAGAATTCCCGATACACTTCATCGGAGATCACAAATAGTTTCCGCTCGTCGGCAATCTGCACGACCGTGGCCACTTCATCACGCCGCAGCACCGTACCGGTGGGGTTGTTGGGCGAACAGATCATCAACGCGCGCGTGCGGTCATCGATCGCGTTTTCGATTTCCTCGCGCGCCGGGAGACAGTAACCCAAGTCGGGATTCGCTTGCACCGGTTTCAACTTGATGTCGAGGGCTGTGGCAATGGAACCGTAGTTGGTATAGAATGGTTCGCTCACAACCACGTTGTCACCGGTATCGCAGGTCAGCATGAACGAAAACGCAACGGCCTCCGAGCCGCCGGTGGTCACCTGGATTTGATTCGGCTCGACATCCAGGCCCTTTTGGGCGTAGTACCGTGCCCACGCCTCCAGTAGAACCTTCAGCCCCTTCGAGTGCCCGTATTCGACCACTTTCTCGGAAAACTCACGAATACCCTGGAAGAACTCGGGTGGTGTGGCCACATCGGGCTGGCCGATATTCAGATGATAGACTTTAACGCCGCGTTCCTTGGCGGAAATCGCCAGGTCGGCGAGTTTGCGAATCGGCGACGACGGTACGGATTGCGCACGACCCGAAATGGCCGGCGTGGTTCCGGTGTCTTCTTTCGGCGGTGTTGAAATACTCATAACAGTCATCCTCCGGGATCGTTCCGGATACGCGTATCCCTCAGTGTAACATCGGCCTCCGGTGGGGTCAATTACTCCCGGGGACGATAATGTCAGATATTCGATGCCCCAGACAGGCCAAACATCTTTCCGATTTGCTCTACCACGGTGAGAAGATTATCGCCCACCAGATCAGGACCATTCGACTCCGGCAATTGACGCTGCTGCTCCCGTCCATATCCCGTCAGTACCAGCGCTGTGGGAATCCCGACACCGCGTCCCAGGTCGATATCAGACTGACGGTCGCCTGCGACAAACGAGCGTGACAAATCGACGGGATAATCGTGCATCGCCTGGTGGATCAATCCCGGAGACGGCTTGCGGCAGTCACAAACAGAGCCGGACCCGTCGCTGCTGGGTTGGTGGGGACAGTAGTATATCCGATTGATAAACGCCTTCTCATCGGCGAACCGCTCAATAATACGCACATTGACAGCATCGACCGCGTCACGGTCAAAATAGCCTCGCCCAACGCCCGATTGATTCGAGACGCCGAACACCCAATACCCCCATTGGTTGAGCAATTGGATCCCATTGATGGCGCCGGGAATAAGTTCGACACCATCGGGGTCAGACAAATACTCCCGCTCTTCGATAATCGTGCCATCACGATCCAGGAATGCCGCAGGGCGAGAAATGGCCGGTTCCGGGGTCATGTCGTGTTACGGCGCAAGGAGGTCAAATCATGGATGGCATTGGCGATCGTTGTCGGATCGAGGTCCTCGAAACAGAAGCGTCGTTCGCGGAAGCACGGTGCGGATCCATGTTTGTGGCAGGGCGAGCACCATATGCCGGAGTGAATCGTTCGCGTGTGTTCCCCCACAGGGGCGAATCCGAGCGACGGGTGTGTCGGGCCGAACACGGCCACCGTCGGGACGCCGAGCGCCGCCGCCAGGTGCATCACACCGGAATCCGATCCGAGATACGCCGCGCAGGAATACAGATGGACCATCACATCGGCATAAGACAAACCGGCGTGTATCTCGAAGCGAATATCAGGATGCTCCCCTGCAACCTCATGCGCGAACGTCTGCATCGCTTGCCGGTGGTCGGCCAGTCCGAATAGCCGCACGGATTTGATGTCCTCCAGATCGAGTTCCGCCAGCACGGCCTTCCAGAGGGATGCCGGCACGGTTTTGGTTGGCCACCGTGCGCCCCAGCCGATCCCCAAAGCGTGTGGGTGTTGCTCGTGTAATCGCTTGGCCGCCGCGTGCTCCCCGGCGTTCAGGCGCAGTTTAGGCTCACACTCTGTCAGATCGGTGAACACACGGCACGATGCATTGCAGTAGTTTGACACCACAGACAGCGGATGATCCAGCCCATGCTTGTCCTTCACCATCCGCCGCCGACGGCGCGTTTCCTTTGCAATCCGCTCCCGTTGTTTGGCGTAAAGCGCATGTGAGACAATCACGGACCGGATTGACGCATGCAAGTCGATGATGGCATCGAACTTTTGTGACCGTAATTGTCGTATCGATTCTCCGAGCGCACGATCGTCAGTAACGCCAACGACGCTCACATCCGTATCGAAGTGCTCAACGATGGGGACAAGCGACTGCTTGGTGAGAACAGTGATGGCCGCATCGGGTGATACGCGTCGAATCGCCCGTGGAACGGCACTGGTGAGCACCACGTCACCCAGCGATGAATATCGAATGAGAAGCACCCGCATCCTGCGGTAATGGTACTACATCAGGAGGATGGTGGAAACACCACCGATGACGAGACAGTAGATACCGAACCAGACGAAATTCCCATGCCGGATCGCGGCGAACACCCAGCGAATCGAA
>WJJR01000421.1 GCA_014729565.1 Candidatus Zixiibacteriota bacterium
GCGATTGTCAGAACTATCTTCCGATTGAACACGCGATGTAGTACGGGCGCCTCGCCCGTGCCGCTTGGCCGAGACGGCGATGCTACGTTTCCGAAAACCGGAACGGAATTCCAATTATTGCTATAGACCGTCGACAAATGGATCACCGAGCCCAGGCATTCCATGTGATCACTGATAACACCGCACCCGCACAATCGTCATGCGATCTTCGCGGACGGTGATTGGGATGATCTGTTTTTCAATCACGCGATCATCGGCTGCATGGAAGACGATTTCGAGGTCTTGTTGTCCAGGAGGGAGCGCAAGCTTGATCATGTCGATCTTCTCGGGGAGCAGCAGCCACGAGCGATCATCGGCACGTTCTGTCGCCACTCCGGCAATGTTGATCAGCACACCGAGCGTCTTATCCGCCTTTTTGGCCTGGACGCGGGCAAACTCTTTCGCAAGTGCCCGCGCAATTGTCCGCAGCAGGATGGTCGGCATCCGCTCATTGAAACTCTGGGTCATGATCGCATCGATCGGCTCGACCGGTGGTGAAGTGACGACCTGACTCACCGGCTCTTCGATGCGCGCCCACGATGCCTGCGACGGGTAGTTGACGACACGGGGAAAGGCGAATTTCAACACATGATCGAGGGTGTATCGACTGCCCGAATAGGCGTAAATGTTGTTGCCGTACCGATCCACGAGCACACCGGCGTATTCGCGCTCACAATCGTCGCACCCCCTGTACTGCTCATCGTCCTCTTCATCAAAGATTGGCAACACGATGTCGACCGGTTCGAGGTAGGGCGAAAAGCCGTATTCGACAAATACCACCACGTTGGCGTCGCGGCCGGTCAACGCATCCGCGGCGACATCCGGATACTCCTCTTCCAGTTGTGCCGCTTGATCGGTGGCGTCGATGCGCTTCAATGCGCGATATAAATCAGAGGGCAACGTTTCGGGAGGCGGCACACCGTACATCTTCTTGTAGTGCTGGTAAGCGGTGTAGGCATTACGGTAGGCGACGGCGGCATCGTTCCATTCACCGGCGTCTTCGTACAGCAGCGCGGTGAAATACTGCATGAATGCATCGTTGCGGTACGTGTCCTTACCTTCCATTTTGTCGCGCAATTCAACCATCCGCTGGTTGGCCTTGCGTGCCTCCACCAGGGCGGCATCGTAGCGGCCGAGCTTGAGGTAGTTGAAGGCGCGGAAGTACTGGATCAGCACCAATTCGTGCGGGTACCCACGGTAGGGGAGGGTCTTATCGCTGGTGACGAGCGCGGCGATCTCCTGCGAAATGCTCTTGGTATACAATTCCTCGGCGCGCAATTCCGCGGCTTCGAACGCTTGATTCGACACCTCGTAATTGCCGGCTTCGTGTTCCAGAAATCCCCGTTCCAGCAGATAGAGGAGATCGTCGGGCTTTTCCTTCTGCCCGGCGAATTCGCTCAGCGCCTCGCCGGGCGCCCCACGCAACAACGCCCCGCGCACCTCGGCCATGTTCTGCGCATGCGAGGCGCATCCCGCACTCCACGCGGCTGCCAGCAGCGCCACGCCCAGCGCCGCCCAGCGACGGCCGCCTGTGACTCGGCGAAATCCATCCATGGTCGCGGTTACGGCTTATACTTGGACCGTGCGATGTACTTTTTGATCTTCTCCCCGCCGAGCCAGACCTTGCGGTTGGTTTCGATGTCGATCAACTGCATGTCGGCCTGATAGAACGAGACCTTTTCGCCCTCCTCGGAGTCGATGATCTGGTTGATTTCACCGATCATCATGTAGTCGGCGCCGAGTTCCTTGCCCATTTCCTTCAATGACTCCGGTGAGGCATTGATGCGCTGGTCTCGTCGTTCGGAGCGGATATCCTCACGCTCCGTCGCCGACGCCACAACTTCGACTTCGCCCGAATTAATGAAGGCCCGTTCGATATCATTGACGAACGTGTTGACCGGGATATGCTCCTGCGTCTTGTTGCGGACCGATCCAACAATGACGACCGGTTTGTCGGCCTCTTCACGCATGAACTCACCGATCCACGGGTGATTCAGGCAGTCCTGGATGGTCGCCTGGGCGACCATGCGTGAATCGGTGTCATTCCACCGTCCGGACAAGTCAATCTGTTCGTCTTCATCGACGCGTGAGACAACTTTCCGGGATGAGCATCCCGAGGCGCCGATTACAAACAGCACCAACACCAACAGCGTGACCACTCGTCTGAACATCTATTCCCCCTCTCGATTAGGCGGATTCCCTTACCCTCTATACCCAGTGCTTATACAGTGTACACCGGCCTCCCGGATCCTGCTAATCAATGTTGGCCACAAACACCCGACAACACAAATCCCGTGCTCAACGTAAATGGGTGATTTACTGGCACACGCACTTGTGACACACATTCAGGATGATCGCCAGGGGGCAGAGGGAGACCGACATGGCCAAGACGACCGGAACCGGCAAGTCCAAAGCGAGCAAGAGCAAGTCCACCAAGCCAACCACCCGTGCCACCGCCAAAGGCAAGCCCACGGCGAAGAAGACGGCGGCGACCAAATCGACAGCGAAGGCTGCCGGGTCCACCACACTCAAAG
The DNA here is from genome assembly GCA_014729565.1 of Candidatus Zixiibacteriota bacterium. GTDB lineage: Bacteria > Zixibacteria > MSB-5A5 > WJJR01 > WJJR01 > WJJR01. The sequence continues at coordinate 2,574 of WJJR01000421.1, forward strand.
AAGGGCAGGCTGCGCCCGCCTTTAAGCTTCCTGATGCCGATGGCAACATCGTGTCATTAAAGGACTTCAAGGGACAGAAGGTCGTGCTGTATTTCTATCCCAAGGACGATACTCCCGGGTGCACCAAGGAAGCCTGCTCGTTTCGCGATGGGACCGCGGAATTGAAGAAGAAGAAGGCGGCTGTGTTGGGCGTCAGTCCGGACAGCGTCAAATCCCACGGCAAATTCCGCGACAAGTTCGACCTCAATTTCCCGCTGCTGGCCGACGAGGACAAGAAGGTCGTGCAGGCCTACGGCGTGTGGAAAGAGAAGTCGATGTACGGCCGCACCTATATGGGTGTCGAGCGGACCACCTTCATCATCGATGAGAAGGGCAAAATCGCCCGGATTTTCCCCAAGGTCAAAGTCGATGACCATCTCGATGAGGTGCTGGAAGCGCTGTAAAGCGGTCATTACGTATTGGGCTGGGTATAGAATTACCACGTCTCGACGATGGGGCCACTGACCAAGGTGCAGTGGCACATGGCGTACCGAGCTGGGGCTCGGTGCTCCGTGCTCCGTTGGGCTCGGTGCTCCGGCCGCTATTCAGGACAAGAGGACGGATACTCCGTGCAGGCACACGGATCACAGGCGGGATCGCCGTTGAAATAAATCATATTGATCATGTAGTTGAGATCGACGGTGTTGACGAAGCCGTCGCAATCAAGTTCGCCGCGATTCAGGCGGGGACAGCCCGAATCGACCGTCGGCTCCGGGCCGTTGAAGAAGATGTATGTGATCAGCATATTCATGTCGACCGCGTCGACAATACCGTCGCCGGATATCTCTCCCGCCATGCCACAGGTATCCTGCGACGGATTCGGGTAGTGGGGGCAATTGTCGGAGTCGTCGGCAACACCGTCGCCGTCGGAATCCTGCGGATCGGCCAGCGTGAGTGTTCCTTCGGACCAGTCGCCGGTCGTCGTGCCACCGTCGGTGATGGCGCAGTACACGTAGTACGTACCGGTATCGGCGTATGCCGTATTGATGATCGCAAATCCCGTCGACGCATCGGTGTGCAGCGTTGACGGGAGGATAATCTCGTTTCCATCCAACACGGGCGATGTGTTCAGATAGACCGTTACCCACATCTCGTCATTCTCAGCGTCGCTGTGTGTCCACATGGTCGTATACGTTTCGACACCGTGGATGATCGTCGTGTCTCCGGCGGGCGGAGTGACCACGTCGATCACAGGCGGGGTATTCGCGGGCGGATCAACGGTGAGTGTGTACTCAGGCGACAAGGCCCCGTTGTATCCGTACACCCGCGCGTAGTACCAGCCTTCGCCGTACCCTTCCAATGAGATGGTTTCGGAATTGGTGATGCTCTGCGACGTTTCCAGAACGGCGCCGAACTCATCGACCAGGCGCATGTCGATATCACCCTGGTTGTGGACGAAACTCACCTGAATGAAATCATCGCTCTGGCCGGTATCGTTCATGTAAAACCGGAAGAGATCGATGTTGCCGGATTCATGGAGGGTGAGAGATGAGATCACGCGTTGCGGATTGCACGGGCCGAGATTCGGACTGCTCGATCCGCCAAGCGCACGGCTGGTTACCTCGGATGCCAATTCATTCGGCTCATAGGCGTCGGCATTGATGGGATCGGGGAGGCCGACGACTACTTTCACGCGGGTGATGTTATTCGTCTCGTCCCTTTCCAGAATCTTGTCATCGGGATCGGCCTCCGATTCGAGCCAATAGGTGCCGTCGGGAACGCCGGTGATGTCGATCCATTGATCGGGGAGAGTCTTGCTATACACGTCGAGCCACCCGACCGACAACCCCTGTACCGTACCCGAGCAATTGAAGAATTGGCCATCAGGATCGAAGTTGGGGAGCGTGTTGTCGTAGATTGCAAAGTCCGCGACACAGAAACTGGTCTTTTCACCTTCGGCAATAATGCCGCCGACACTGTCGCCGGGCAGCAACTCGCGCAGGCGGTACTGCGACCAGCCTTCGAAGTGGATGTGACTGTGGGTTTCGTGGTAAATGAACTGTCCGGCCAGCCGTTCGGTGTATCCGCCCACGGAATCATAAATGCGCTGCATCACCTGCTGCGTCGAATCATCGATCGGTGGCAGGACGCCGTACAGATACAACTTCCCGTCGCCAACGTTCGGCGTGCCGTTCGACAGCCGCAAATGCACACGCCCCGGCTCGATATTCGTCACGATGTCGTTGTCGTACAGGTCGCTTTCACGCACGATGATGTCCGGAAGCAAGTCGACCGCCGCCGCCGGCGATGGCGCCAGCAGGACAATGCCGGTTGCTACGATGACAGAGAGGCGGCGAATGGTCTGAAACAACTTCATGCGATTGCGATAGCCCCCGGGTTTGCTAGGTGTCGTATCCGAACGACACTCCGACCACGAAAGATAACGCACGATTACAATAAGACAAGATGAAAACGGTTGCGGTTTTTTGGCTTATCGGGCGCGCACCAGAAGCAATGTTTGATCGTCGTCCTGGCGGCCGAACTGACGGACGGCGTTGAGGATAGCCGATTCGATCTCGGGCAGGGGACGATTGGCATGCTGTTTGAC
>WJJR01000422.1 GCA_014729565.1 Candidatus Zixiibacteriota bacterium
ACCCGATACTGGAATTCGACGTGGTCGGGGAGGAAATCGTTGACATCGCGCAATTTGCCGCCACGGTCTTCGTACTCGGTCGTTCCAGCCGGCACTTCACCCACGGTATCCCAAACGTGGGGCACCAGCCGCCAGACCGCTTCGTTGTAGACCGCGCTGTGGAACAAGCGGTACTGCCCCCCCGGAGGCTGCTCGACCGGATCGAACGGCCCTTCAAAGCGCGGGGTCCGTTCAATGCGATACAGCATCACATTGTTCTTGCCCGCACCGTCATCCGGCGAGGTATTCCATTGCACAAGCAAGGCATGACCATGGTCATTACGCGCATCCCGCGCCCGCACGTTCGAGGGCGGCAGTGGGCCAACCGGCAGCTTGTCCACCTCGGCCGTATCGGCGGGCTGATCTTGTGCGTGGGAGTCTATTGGGAGGAACAGACCAAACAGAACAGCACAGGCCGCGAGTGGGATCAGAATCATGAGATGTCGGACTCGGCAAACCATAGGAGCGCTGCCCTCAAAGGCCCCCTAAGTTAAGCCAGCGTTTTTCCGGATGCAACGCTTTTGACAGCAGGATTGTGCACACTTGGAAACGGTCCCCACCCAAGGATTCATCTGGGCACCGCGGGGGGAGAGCGTATCAAGTGCCGGTATGGGCAACCACGGCGAATCTGAATCCCAAGAGCACGATGGGCTCCTGCGCTGGATGTACTACGCCGGGCTGATCGCCAAGGTCGGTGTGGTGGCGCTCCAGATGACGGGAGTCCGGGGTGGCTTCATCACCAGCTACGGCGCCGACATGGCTGGGCCGGTCTGGATGTACACGGCCCTGCGCCGGAGAGTCACCGTTCTGAGATACCTCTACCGTCCGCTACCGTCACCCGTCCTAACCGCGGTATTCGTCTTTCTCGTCGGAACAGTCTGGGAACTCTGCCAGACCGTCGATCTCGGCGCGGTCATCAGACAGATCACCCGCGGACGATTCGACCCCTACGACATCGTTGCCTATGCCGCCAGCCTGATCGCTTGCGTGATCGTTGACGTCTACAGCCGGCAGCGCAGCTGACATCACACAAAAACGCCCCACCCCGCGAAACGCGGGGCAGGGCGGGCAAATTCCGTGCTACGTCAACCGCTGGGGGTTAGAGCTTACGCACGTTGGATGCCTGCGGTCCCTTCGGACCATCGGCGATCTCGAATTCCACGCGATCGCCTTCAGCAAGGCTCTTGAATCCCTGCGAATCGATCGCAGAGTAGTGCACGAACACGTCCTGGCCACCCTCTTGCGAGATGAAGCCAAAACCCTTGCTGTCGTTGAACCACTTGACTGTGCCTTCCGGCATGTTACACTTCCTTTGTTGCTCTGGGACGAATCGGCATCCCAAGTCCGTTGGCCCCCATTGGCCGTTTGAAACTGGCCGGTCTTTTCTTGGATTCAGTTTCTCGAGGAGTTGTGACGAGTGCTGTACTGTGTTCCTTCGATCAGAGCCGGTGTTTCACTTTCTGTTACTATGATATAATACGTCCTTTTGTACGCCAAAACCTCATCTTTCTTATCGTCACAGGTGGTTTCTGCCTTTACCAATGACACCTGACTTACCCCGGTACTCCATTGCAGGATCCGTTGGACACCCTATCCCAACAGCCCCAACCAATCTCCCAGCAGGAACTGGAACCGCCCCACCAACAGTGAGATACGGGCCATCACCGTATAGCCGAACCCGGCCCCGAAGGTGATCATCAGAATCCAGATACCGATCCGCGAGCCGACGCCGAACGCCCCTTTGTGCTCCTTCGAGAAGAAGAAGTAAATCAGCCCGCAGAATACCCCGAGGAAGATCACAATGTTCGAAATCGAGGTCAGCGTATCCAGACTGCCGTTTTCAAGCACGACCAACGGCACCATCGATGAGTTGATCTGCCCCAGAAGGTCGGACGCCATATAGCGGATGAAATTAAGCCCGGCAGTCGTGCCGACAATAAACGCCAGTGACCAGCGCGAAATCCACGGCCCCTTCGGTGACAGCCGCCACAGGAGCATAATCCCCAGTACCGCCGGGATCAGATAGAAGTAGTTCGCGGGTTGATCGGCAATCGCCGGGACAAACGGACGCACAATCGGCGGATGCAGCTTGCCGATGAGATTCGGAATCAAAACCGTCCAGAATCCCATCGTCATCCAGTACGCCGCCGACACCCCAACAAACAAGTGCTCCGCGGCCTTGTAGAAGATGTTGTCTTTATACAGGAAACTCAGAATCGACAATGTCAGGAAGGCGCCCAGAGTAATGTAGAAGCCCTTCAGCGCCGTCGACACGACAAACGCCAGTACAACGACCAGGAAGCCGAGTAAATACCAAATGGCCCGACGTTCCACGGTTTACGCTCCCCGACCCGTTGTCTGCTTCTTGCGCGTGGCGAAGTAGGCCACGTTGCCGATCACGATGAACAGCATAATCACAATATGCGCCACTGCCTGCGGGCCCATCATGTCCAGCCCCGGCGTGGTGGCAGTCTCAAAGCGCGGATAACGGCGCATCAATTCCGCTTCGTATTCGGCCGCCCCCTTGATTCCACCCATCAGTCCCAGAAGCTGCGACGGATAGTACGGGTACAACAGCGGCGCCGACACGGCCGTCACACCACCGGCCACCGGGACATTGCCCGGATCGCCGGCAAACAACACCCACTCCTTGACACCCGGAAACCCGCCGCCAAACGCCAGAATCATATCGAAATTCCGCAGATTGCGAATCGACGCCATCATCGGAATCGAATCAATTGCCGTGCCCCTCACATCGGTCGTGTACATCTTCTTCAGGTCGGTCAGGATGACATTGATCAGACCCTGATTCCCCGACTTGTAGCCGATATTGACATAGTCTTCACCGTATTGGTAATCCGGGAACTCGGGTTCCAGTATGCGGTGGATCGTCTCGTCGGCGATGTTCTGTCCCGTCGGCCATAATGCCATGATGTAAATATCGAGATTCTTCGTCGCCGCGTGACGTATGGTGGCATCGACCATCGGCTGGATTTCCGGCACCGTCGACGGCGAGTAATCAAACGACAACAGTACCTTCGATCCCTCCGGCAAATTATCGACACGCTCAAAGATCGATCCAACAATCGGTGAGACCTGTTCCGAGAACACCACGTTGAACAGCAGCGGGATGGCGACGGCCAGTGCAATGAACAAGAACACCACGCGCCGGTCGAGCGCCTGTACTTTATCCATGAAAGTTTGTGGTGTACCGTTAGGCATCAACAATCCTGCTTCCTACTCGCGGTCCGATCCGAGATACGTCCGCTCAACACCCAAAATGACACGCAGCGACATCGCAATCACACCGAGCGCAATACCAATCAAAATGGCACGCTGCCCCGCCAAATTGGGCACGGCCATAATCCAGTTCGCCAGATTCGGTACATGGAGAAACGACAGGCTTTCGGGCATCCAGCCGGTCGCATAAGCGCCGGCGGGCGTCCGTCCCAACAGGATGATGAAGGCTGTCGCCAGGAGAATCGTCGCCTCCGGACTCTTCGCCCGGAAGGCACGATACGATGCCGATGCCACAAAGAACGCCAGCAATGCATACATCGTCGCCTGCAACGGATTAAACATGTAAATGTAGAACTGCTGGAAGGTCGACAACGGATGCGTGACATTTCCGCCCCAACCATCCGGATTGCCGATCTTGAACAATCCCACATACAGCATCGCCACAAATCCGGCGAGCGTGATAAACGAAAAGAACCAATCCCTGCCGCGTTTGTCTTCCAGTCCTCCAAACGCCAGGAAGGGGAACTCGATCAAAAAGGTCAGCGGCCAGAATCCGCCGGTCTTCTTCGCTGCGGCGATCGACAACTTGATCCCACGCGTGAACTTGCCACCGTGGATGCGAATCAAGTTGCCGCCGCCCAGGATAAAGGCGAAGACCGCAATGATGTCGAAGTACAGTGAGAAATTCTCACCGAGACGCCCGAACGGATAATGCGGAATAAACGCCGCGATGATGAGCACGGAGCCCACAACAAACGTAATGATCAGCGGTACCTGACGTCTCATCGCACTAATTCAACAGGAACTGATCCTGCACCCACTGGGCGGCATTGTTAATCGTTTCTGCGCCGGTCAACTGCGCAAGTGTGAACAGCCCAACACCGGCCAAAATCGCCAGCATCGCGACCAGCTTGCCGACGTCCTGCCCCTTCAGCGACCCCAACTGCTTCGGTTCATTCGAGAGATACGCCGACGCGGCGAACAACTCTTCACCGATCAACGTGTAATCACACGCCGCAACAAAGAACGGCAACTGCGCCGGCATGGCAGTGCCGGCAATCTGAATCGCACCGATCGAGTTACCGGTTTCGGCCATAATCAGCGACTCGGCAAAAAACGCCCCCATGTAAAAACAGGTCGCCGGCTTGTCGCGCACCATGATCCCGTCGACCGCAGCGACATAACCGAACTGCTCGTCGGTGACGTAATGCACGGCATCATCGGAGTACGCATCCGGCCGCCCCACGGAAATGTACGCGGCCTTGATCGTCTCACGCGCCGTCGACATCACAATCGATCGCGACGTTGGCACATCGATCCTGGTGTCATACTCGGCAATTGTCCGTGCGACATACCCCAATATGGTCACACCGGCAACGGTCTGAACATCGTCCATATCTTGAATGCCGGGGATGTACAGAATCGGCCGGCCCATTTCGGTCGCGCGTCCGATCGCGTCATGCACCGCTTCCAATCCGGCGATGCGGCGGATAAACAGTTGCTTGCCCTTACGCGCCGACGCGATGAAATAGAGAATTGCCGCAGATATGATAAGGCCGATAATGAAAACATTCGTGCGATTCGTGTTAAACCACTGCGGACTCGACTGCACCGGGCCGATCACGTCCGATTCGGCGCGGCCACCATCCCGCGACGCGGTCACGACAACGTAATAGTAGGTCGAATCATCCGAGGTCGTTGCATCCTCGAATCGCTCTGAACCGGGCGCGGCAAATCCCACCGAATGGAAGGGCACATTGTCGGCGTCGATCGTCCGACGAATCTCATACCCGATGACGGTAATGCCCTCGGCGTCGATGCCGGTATCGTCCGCCGACTGGTCCCAGAACACCGTGATCGAGCCACCTTCATCACCGGGTGTATCTTCCCCTCGCACATTCGTGGCCGGGGCCGGCGCCTCGGCAACGGGAGCCGTCTCTTGCAGCGTATCCGCCGGTGCGGGCTGCGTGGTGTCATCTTGTGCAACAGCAAAAACCGCCCATGCCGTGACGGCCAGGAGGAGAAGAATCGAGCGAACAAACGAGCGGTTCATTGGGCGAATATAGCACAGACCACAGGCTGCGCTACAGAATTAATTGGAGCCAGTCTCCAAACAGAAAGTCCATGCGACCGATCAACAGCGACATACGACTCATGACCGTGTACCCAAACGACGCGCCAAAGGTGATCATTAGAAACCAGATGCCCACCTTGGCCGACGTGCCAAACGCACCTTTGTGTTCCTTGGAGAAGAAGAAGTAAATCACCCCGGTGATCGTTCCGATCATCACCGTCAGATTGCCGATCGACTGATACCAGTTCAGCGACCCGTCGGCCGCATACTCCTGAATCGGCATGATCGTGTTCTGCAACTGCAGCATCGCATTCGACTGCAGGTAGGTGATAAACCACAGACCCGCTGTCGCTCCGACAATCACCGACAACGGCCAACGTGAAATCCAGCCAATGCTTGGCACCAGACGCATCAGCATCATGATGCCCAGAATGGCGACGACGTAATACGGAATCGCGCCGCTGCCCACCGGATCGGCCACCAACGGATCGATCAGCTTCGCCAGCAGGTTCTGGTAGTACAGCGAGACAAACCAGTATCCCGCCGAAATCCCCACGAAGACCGCCTCGCAGAACTTGTACATCGGGTTGTCTTTGTAGAGGAAGGAAAAAATCCCGAGCGTGAAGAACGCCGCCAATGTCAACGCAAACCCATAACTGTTTGCCGACAGCACAAACAGAATGGCCGAAACCACGAGGACGAGGATGGTTGATGGACGCAGATTCATATCAATCCACAGTGCTTAAAACCGTCGCTTCCGGCCGCTGGCGAAGAAGGCGATGTTGCCCACAACGATGAACAGAATCACGATTGCATGGGCAAACGACTGCGACAGCATAAACTTGGTGCCCTTGCCCACCACGCCGACGACTGCTTCAAACTCCGCCGCGCCTTTCATTCCACCGAGAATCCCGGTCAATTGTCCGGCCCGATAGTACGGGTAAATCATGGGCGCCTGAACCGCGGTGTTGGCTGCTCCGATCGTCGCGTGAAACCGGTCGCCCGCCAACTGCACCCACTCCACCGTCCCCGGTGTACCGGCGGAGAGATTGAACACATAGTCGATATTGTTGAAATTCGAGACGCCCCGCATCAGCGGCAGTTCTTTCACGGGCGTTCCGGCATAATCGCGTGGAAAGGCCGCCGCAATCGAGGAACCCATGCGTTGGATGATGAATTCACGACCCTCCTGGAACCCGAGATTTACCCAGTCTTCGCCGTACACATAAGTCTTTCCATTGAACTCAAATGACGCCCCAGGGGGCTCGCCGACAACGGTCTCCAATGCCTGGTTGGCCTGCTGCGGCCCCTGCGGCCACAGCCCCATCAGGATCATCTTCAAATCGTTGCGGAAACAGTACTCGATGACCGTCACCGCCATCGGCTGCAACTCCGGCGCGGAGGGCGGATCGTAATCAAACGAGATCAGAACTTTCGATCCGGACTGGAGTTTCTCCAGCGAATCATACAGGTCGGTCACCTCAGGGGAGACATAGATCGTCTGAGAAATATTCAAAAACAACGGCAACGAGACCGCGATGGCCACCGCGAGGAAAATCACGCGGCGATCAATCGCCATCAGCGTTACCCAGAAGTTCTTTGTCTCACCGTTTGCCACAACTACACTCCACGACTCAGAACTACGATTCGCCACCGAGATGCGAACGCTCAATACCGAGAATGATGCGCAGCGACGTCGACACCACGCCCAGCGCAATGCCGATCATAATCGCCCGCTGCCCGGCCGCGTTGGGGAAGTTCATCACCCAGTCGGCCAGACTCGACAGGCGTGCCCCTTCAGGCATGAACGACGTCAGCCAATCGCCCAGCGGCACCCGTCCCAGCATCACAAAGAACGCCGCTAAGAGCAGCATCGTCGCTTCTTTGTTGCGGGCACGGAAGGCGCGGTATGACGCCGACGCGACAAAGAACGCCAGCATCGCGAACATCGTCGCCGACAGCGGCGAATACACATACTGGTACAGATAATCAAATCGCGTTCCCGGCTCGAGGAACTGACGTCCATTCGAGAACGCAAAACCGGCGATGATAATGATGACGAACGAAACCACCGTCGAAACCGAGAGAAACCAATCCTCTTTCACTCGCGACCGTGAGTACTGCCCGGCAAACATTAACATAAAAGCCAACAAGAAGAGAATGAGCGGCAGACGTCCCGCCAGAAATCCCGGGGCATAAAAGATGGCAACAAGCAGCGCGAGGGACACCGCTGATCCGACCGCGATCATCCCCTGCTTGCCGATCTTGTCGAGCGACAGTTTGACCAGGTTCAGTGCGCCGAGCCAGATCGCGCACGCCTGAATGATCGAAAACCAGTCAGAGAAAATATCCGAGAGCGAATGAAACGGCTCATGCGGAATGAAAAACTGGATGATGAAGACAATCCCAATGAGGGCAGTGATGATTAGTGGGATCTCGCGTTTCATGATGAACTAGTGTCGTTACGGTCGCTACTGAACGATGAACCAGGTGGACAAATCATAGACCTCAAAAGTGGCCAGGATGATTCCCAGAATGGCAAAGATCAAAATGAAGAACTTGCCGACGTCCTGGCCCTTCAACGATCCGAGCTGGCGCGGCTCCTTTGAGAGATACGCCGACGCCGCGAACAACTCCTCGCCAATCAACGTGAAGTCGCACGCCGCCACAAAGAACGGCAACTGAGCCGGCATGGCCGTGCCCGCGATCTGAATCGCACCGATCGAGTTTCCGGTCTCCGCCATGATCAGCGATTCGGCGTAAAAGGCACCCATATAGAAAACCGTCGCCGGCTTCTGACGGACAAACATCCCGTCGACACCGGCGGCGTAACCGAACTGGTCATCGGTGAGGTAATGAACCGTGTCTTCATTAAAGGCGTCCGGGCGGCCGGCGTCGAGATACGCTTCCTTCATCGTTTCACGCGCCGCCACCATCACCAGCGACCGCCGCACCGGCACGTCGATCTGCGCTTCATACTGCGCCGCCATCTTCGAGACACGCCCCAGAAGCGTTACCCCGGCAATCGTCTGGACATTGTTCATGTCTTCGATACCGGGTATGAAGAAGATCTTGCGGCCCATCTCCGTCGCGCGCCCCACCGCTTCATCGATCGCTTCGAGTCCCGCGATTTTGCGGATAAACAGCTTACCGCCGGTCTTGGCGCGATTGATGAAGAGGAGAATCGATGTCGTCAGAAGAATGACAGCGAGCAGCGAATTGATGCGGCCGGTGTGAAACCACTGCGCCGATGACTGCACAGGTTCCGATGGCTCCGACTGGGTCCAGACGGTCCGTGTGGTGCCATCGGGTGACGCCACTGTCGACCCGGTTGAGACGATATAATAGTAGGTCACCCCGTCTTCGGTGCCGCCGTCGGTAAATTCCGTCGTGCCCGGCGTATTGGTGCCGACCGTATCAAACGGCCCGCTCGGGCTGGTGCCGCGCAGAATGGCGTATTGGGCCACATTCTCCAGCCCGCCGCCATCGTCGGCCGATTTGGTCCACTCAATATGAACCGCCCCGCCGGCATCGTTGGGGTTGTCATACGCCTGAACGTCCGTCGCCGGGGACGGCGGCGGTGTCTGCGCGATGGTAATCGACGGCGCCTGATTCGCGGTATCCGGCGGCTCCTGCGCCAGTGCCGAGGTCGCACTCAAAGCTATAAGTATAAGGAAAACGGTCAGGCCGGTGAGGCAGGCTGAAGCGAGGCGTGGTGACGGTCGGGCCGCCGGTATGATCATCGTGCTACGCAAATGAACGCGTCTGATGCTCGTGGTCCGTCTCTACGCCACAGCGGGCGTCAACCCCTCGGGGATGGGGCCATTAGCACATCGAACGTATCGGTCAATCGCCGCGCTGTCAAGCGCTATGTCTATGACCGGCATAGCCAAACGCCGATACGAACGACTACACCTCCTCGATCATCTCCACATTGGCACGCGGGACGATCGACTTTTGCTTGTCGCTGAACTCGACTTGCAACACACGCGCCAGCGACTCGGATTCGAGTCTTTGCAGCGGCGCGGGGAGATCGATCACTGTTCCCAGCTCGCCGAAGCGGGGCTGACGGATAATGCGGACCGGTGACCCGACCGCCAATCCGCCGATTTCACTCTCCGGCACATTATCAC
>WJJR01000423.1 GCA_014729565.1 Candidatus Zixiibacteriota bacterium
GCTGGAAGTTCTGCGATTTCACCGACAGTATGATTGGCAGGGACGGGTACGCTTCGTGTTCGCCTGGGTCATCGTCGGTGCCGTGGCGGTGGTGCCAATTCTGCTCCACGGTTTCGATACTGCCAGTGTGCAGGCGGTCCGCTGGGAGGCGCCCTCACTGTCGGTGCTGATGTATCCGTCGCGCTTGTACGCGTTCGGAGTCGACTGGCCCTTCCCCGCCCGTGAGTATCTGGGAATAACTCTCCCTGTCTCGACTGTAGCGCTCGCTGCGATCGGACTCGCGTTCGGTATGAAACAGTCGCAGACACGACGACTCGCACTGATCATGTTTCTCATGGTGGTCGCTTTTCTAGTCGTAACGTTCAACGACTACGCGTCCCGTCTCATCGCGAGCATGATCCCCATGTCAGAAGGATTTCGCGTATTTGCCCGCATGTTCACCGTCGCGCTCTTCTTCATCGCAGCGCTGGCCGCCTTGGGGGCGCACGCGTTGTCGCGCACGAAGCGCTACACTGCCATCATCATGCTCGGTGTTGGTACAATCATCGCAATTGAGCACTACCCTCTCAGGCTGCAACCGCAGCCGGTGGCCCACCCAAATGTCCCCGAGGAAGTGCGCAACACACTCGACGAAAAGTCCTTCGTGATGTATGTGCCCGAACGCACCGGACCAGGCACCCGGCCACGTGGTGTCCGCATCCACGATGTGTTTCAGGTCATGATCGACAAACCGGTCGTTCACTTATCATTCCTCGCTCGTGAATCACCCGAGCCCGTGCGCACACGAATCGCCGGCTACCCCGAAACATATCGTTGGGGACGTTTGGGATCAGCGTTCTATGAGGAAGCGAACGAGCTGAACATCCGCTATCTCTATCTGGACGATCCCGCGCGTGTGAACGACATTGAATTCGAGTATCGTGTGCTCGATGATTCCGGCGATCATCTGTTGCTCGAGATTCTGTGATGTCTGACGAGATGCCATGAACCAACCCGGCCAACAGAAGGAATATCATAACCGGACACGCATCCTGTTAATCGGTGCAGTGTTGATCATTGCGTACATCCTGCTGACGACATTTGTACTGCGTCCGCTACCCGATCATTTCAACAGCACGACACCCGCTGGCGGCTATTCGAGCGATCAGTGCCAGACAATCTGGTTTTTCTGGTGGACTGACACCGCACTCTCGCATCCTGACCTCAGTCTGTACGCCACCGATTACATCTACTATCCACACGGTACCGGACTCGGGTACCATTTGTGTCCCTTGACCAACATGGTGGCACTCGGGTTCAGCGCATTGACCGGCTACGCTCCCAACGCTCCGGCGCTGTTCAATTTCATGGTGTACTTTGCGTTCGTACTCAATGGCCTCGCGTCATTTCTGCTGATTCGTGTGGTCACCGGCCGCATCGGCCCGGCGTTTATCGGCAGTCTCTTTGTGACGTATGCACCGTACCGCCTCTGGCATCTCGATCATCTGAATCTGCTGTCTACCGGATGGGGACTGCTGGCGATTGCATTTGCGCTGATGTATTTCAAAGCGCCGCAGTGGCGTTACCTGATTGGCGCCGTCTTAGCCATTGTCGCGACGTTTTATGTGAGTCTGACCAATGTGATGATTGCCGCGTTGTTCCTGTTGGTCTGTGTGATTGTGTTTGCGCGCAGACTGCTGAATCACGCAGAACGGAAACGAATCCTCGTCGGATCGATCATCGGCATTGTCATTGCCACAATCCTTGTGCTCCCGGGGCTATTGCAACTGACACATGCCGCGGCCGACTGGCCGGTGGGCTGGCAGGAAGCCGAACAGCATTCTCCCGATCTGCTCGATTACATCATGCCGTCATCCCGCCAGCAGTCGACCGGGAGGGGTGAGGCGTATCTGGGCTGGTACCTGCTCGGTTTGGCCCTGGTCGCAGTGACCATCTATCGCTCGAAAGAGGTCTCGCGCTGGGGTATTGTGGCCGCGGTATTCCTCATTCTATCGTTGGGACCAACACTGATCGTTTCCGACACACGCCTGCTGCCCGGCCTGATGCCGTACCGCTGGCTCTTTGAGACGGTCCCGTATTTCAACTTGGCGCGCACACCCACGCGAATGATTGTCGCCGCCCAATGGGCACTGGCCATCCTGGTGGCGTTTGCCCTCGACGGCTGGATGGCCGCCGTCCGCAGCACGCTGCGCTCCCATTGGCGCACCGTCACGGTTGGCCTGATCTACATCGCCTCCATCGCGGCGATCGGGTTTGAGTACGCGGCACGGCCAATTCCGCTCATCCCGATGCAGGTCCCACCGGTATATAATCAGGTGGTGTCGGATCCCGAGGTCGCGGTCATCTGCGATCTCCCGATCCGTCGGCAATTACAGATCAGCAATTGGTACATGTATTGGCAAACGTATCACGAACGCAAAGCGGTGAATGGGTACCTGACCCATCACTCGGCGAACGCCACACAGTTGGTCGACAACATTGCCACCTGGCAAACGGTCGATTCGACTCAGCTGGAACAACTGCAGGCTGTCGGCGTCGACGCCGCCGTCATTCACCAACCCAATCAACCCGGTCAACTCATCCGTCTCAACGAGGAAACGGGAGCGCGTAGCGAGTCTGAAAACAGTGAACCGTAACACACCCGACAC
>WJJR01000424.1 GCA_014729565.1 Candidatus Zixiibacteriota bacterium
CGGCGTTAATGAACACGTCGTCGCCAATGGGGTCGCCGGCCACACCCTGAACCGGGGCGAAAAGTTGGCTCCCGGCATATTCCACACCCAGATAGTTCTCCATGAAGTCCGTGTCACCTCGCTCAGACACGTTTTCCAGAATGTCCTGCCCCGTCAACAGCATCAGTCCGTTGTCGTCGAGGAACTGCTTGATGACGTCAACACTCGCCGGTGTCGGGCTGACACTATTCGTATCACCGGTCATCCAGATCACAATCGGATACTGTGTCATCGAATCCAGCGGCGGTGTCCCCTTCAGGCTGACATCCCATACCGTGTGCACCTCGCTGATTTGCGATAGCGACGTGACATACTTTTGCTCGATCAATTCGCCGCGGTCGTCGTCAACAACGAGCACGTGCGGGGTGCCGATCGCCAGACTGAGCGTCTCCCGCCAACTGTAAGCGCCACCTTCCGCCGCAACATCGATCGCAAACTCAATCAGCCGCGACCGGAAGTTCTCCGGCACGGTAATCTCGATGGGGTCGGAGGCATTGTCGGCGGTGGCTCCGTTCGTGAGCGCTGGAATGCTGAACTCATCGTCATTGAAGATCAAATCGGAGCCGGACGCACTCACCGTTACGGAAATGTTGTCCGTCGACTTCAGGGCATTCGTAACGTCGAAGACCAACTGGAATGTTTCTCCCTGTTCCGGAATGCCATCACCATCACCGCCGGGATCGCTCGCCGTGTGGGCAGACGTGCTCAGATACGGACGCGTATAGGTAACATCAAAATTGGCGGTCATGACACTGCCGGTATCAGAGATATTCCACACCGCCACTTGCGTTGGTTCACCGGAGTACTTGCGGCTGGACGGATAGCTGAGCTGGTCGAACCCGGCGGAATCGGCGAAGTACGCATCCGACAGGCCGCCGTTGTCATTGCGACGTTCGAGACCAAACAACCCATCAGCCTGCTCGAGTGCGACCCAGTAATGATCGGCCGACCAGGGATCGGTCCCTTCAATCCACTGGTTCCGATTGGAATTCATCGATTCATCGACGTGATAAATCAGCAATCCTTGCCCGGGGAGCCGTGAATCGAATCCCACTTTCCGGCGGTGTTCGACGAGGTAATACTCAAGTCCGCTCGTCACTCCGTCTTCCCAGATGCGGTAGGCCGTTCCGGTCTCACTGGCTGGAGGGATGGACACGTCGGTCATATTGCTGGTGACATTCACGGCAGTTCCGAAACCCAGTTCCAGACGACTCCACGCATCGAAGTGACACGGGGTATGGGAAAGATTGGACGGCAACCAGTTCCCCAATGCCATCAATGACCAGTCACCCAAACCGTACGACAAATCCCCTTCACATAATTCCAGGCTGTCACACTGATCGAGATCATACAGATCGGGCAGATCGAAGATGTGTCCCCACTCGTGGCAGAACACACCAATGGCGTTCATGGGTCCGTGGCTCGACATGGTCTCTTCGGGCTGGATGGTGTAATCGCTGATTGTCTTGCCGTCGTACACGCGTCCATTGGACACGCTGTAACGATGCGAGTGGATACTCCCGGCATCGCCGGTCTCTTCCGCGCCGGTACCCGGGACGACGATCATCACACCGTCGACGGCGCCATCGGCGGGCCAGTTATCGAATTCGGAATAGTCGAGTAAACGGGCGGCCGAGTCGATAGCCACCTCGGCGAGTTTTTGCGCGTTCAAGGGATAGCTGCCCAACCCCGATTGATTGTTCATGTAGTAGGCGTACGTGTTCGGCATACGGAACCAGCCGACCACAACACCTTCGACCTCAAGCAGACCGTCCGAGGCTTCTTCATAGAACTCCTTCAGCGAACCAGTCGGATTGATACCCTCACTGAAGAGCAGACTGTCAAACATCTCCGGCGTCGCCGCGACATCGCCGCCGCCCCAGGGATTATCGCTGAAATCGACGAGTATGCACGGGATCCGATACGTGGTTGTCTTCGCGCCGGCGCTCAGCGAGGGCCGGATCGCTTTCGTTTTCGGATTCGGTTCCCACACGCCTTTGGCGCGGGCCATCTGGCGCAATTCGAGATATTCGGTCAGTCGTCCCTGTTCACGCAGTTCGTCGAGAAGCCCCGGGCGCGGCGCCACCGCCTGCGCCGTCGGCTGACTTCCCATCACGGCGAAAACGCTCGCCATAGCGAACAGAACGAGCGTATACCACAGCTTTTTCATGGACCAATCCTTCAAAGCGCGCGCGTTCAGCGCATTAATACCATTTTCCGTGTTTCAGTGATGTTGTCGGTCTTGAGCCGATAGAGGTACACTCCCGAAGCAAGCTTTGTCCCATCGGTGTCGCGTCCATCCCAAACAACAGTGTTCTGCCCCGCCGGGTTCCATCCATTCACAAGAGTCCGAACATGCTGGCCCAGCAGGTTGTACACGTCCAGGCGCACCGGACCGGCCTGTCCAAGTGCATATCCGATTACGGTTTCGGGGTTGAATGGGTTTGGATAGTTCTGTCTGAGATAGCTTCTCGGAACGAGTCCGGCGTCACCGTCCTCATCGTCCACGTCGGTCACCTGCTGCCAGTTGCGTTGTGCATCACCGATCGCTGCGCTGAGTTCCGTTTCGGACTCCGCCGCGACCATCACCAGGGCAAATGATGCCGTCTGCGACGGTTTCAAGTCGATCGGAGCACTGCAGACAATCGCGAAAACGTCGCCCGGCTCAGTAATCGGCTCATTTGACGGGCCGAGAAGGGCATCCATCTTCTGATTCGTACTGAGATCGAGTTTCCCATTTTCGTGATTGCTGTAATAGTGAATGGTTTCGAATGGCGCTCCCAGAGACACCACGCCCGCAACATCCTTGCTACCAACGGACCAATTGTAGAAGCCGGAATTGCCGGGCAATGCGACGGAGATTTCATCGTCGAAATTGGGCGACATGATATCGAAGTCGACCAAATACCCGATCTGCATGCCCGGAATGAGCGTTCCCGATTCATTGACGATATCGAATTCAATCACTGCGTAGTGCCCCACTTGCGCGTCACCGTACATGCTCACGGTCTGATCGACCCGTACCCCCAGAGGCGAGCCGCTGCGACGATCATCGAATGATGCCACACCGACCACATCACCATTGGTCTTCGTGACAACCGTTACCGGATCGACCGGCGCACATTCGAGAGCCGATCCACGTGAGGCATCGGCGAAACCGCCGTCCGACGAGATCAGCATCAGTGATGACTCGTAGAGGCAGTTCTCGTGTGTCAGTGCATGCGTCCATCCCTGTCCCCCGGCGGCCAGAACCGATGCGTTCGCCACTCCCAAGTGGCCGTAGTTCGTGAGGGTCAACGTACCACCGGACCCATTCAGATCCGCCATTGCGGCGCCATCCGGCAAACCGCAGACAAAGCTGATCGTGTCGGCCCATTCGCCCAGCATCGGATCTCCCGCCAGCCGGAATTCGACTGTCATCGTGTCGCCGAGTGCGGCTGCCGGGGACACTTCCAAGACAAACGGTTGATTGTCATTGCTGAGCGTGGTGCCGGCGCCAAGCGTTCC
>WJJR01000425.1 GCA_014729565.1 Candidatus Zixiibacteriota bacterium
CTCCACAAGGAATCAGTGAGTACAACGTGTCCATCAGCTCGTCGAGCTTCGGTCGCACTTCCTCCTGCGTCAAGTTCGTGCGCAGCAATCGCATACCGCAATTGATGTCGAATCCGATGCCACCCGGCGAGATGACCCCGTCATCGGGATCGAACGCCGCCACACCACCAATGGGGAATCCGTACCCCCAGTGTCCATCGGGCATGCAGAGCGCGTAACGTCTTATCCCAGGCAGAGTTGCGACATTGGTCACCTGGTTGAAGACGCCCTCATCCATGCTCTGGAACAGCATCGGCGAGGCCAGTACGCGTGCCGGAACATTCATTCGCTCTCGCGCCGAGGCGGGGATCTCCCAGATCCCCGGTTCGACTTCGACCGCCTGACGGGCCAGTTCGGAGGTTGGATGATTCGTCATAACTTAAATATCCAATACAACTTGGGCGTAATAGCCGCGCTCGTTTTGGCCGGCTTCGAACATGTGGTAGGTCACTGCCTTCACGTCCTGGCCAAGTTCATGACGCAAAGGATCGATCGTATCGCCGTGGAATGTGCCGGTGATACTGACGAGCGGGGTTTCGGCCACCCGCAGATCGACATGATGGACCAGAAACGAATGGGCGTCTTTGAGATAGACAATCTCCGACAGGAATGAATGCAGCGCGTCGGTGATATTGTCTTCTTCCAGCGACAACGGCTGCTGCTGGTCCGAACCGACACCATCGGAGCCCACCAGAACCCGTGTCAGCCCTTCCGCCGCCCCACAAAACAGAGCGGTTAAACTATCCGCGTTGACCCGGTAAGCAATATCGGCCAGGGCGACATCCGGCAGAAACTCGTAAGTGTATGACATAGAAAACCTTGGGTCGTGATCACAAGCGTTTATAGCGCTCGCAATCAAGCGCCCCGGCAACCGCTTGGCAAGAGTGCTTTACCGCACATATCCCGTCCCCTTGATCGGGATCGAGATCGTATGCGGAATCGGACCGTCGAGAAGAAGCGTCATTGAAGTCTGATACAGTCCGAGGGGGGTTGAGTCACCCAGATGGACAGTCATCAGCGCGCGTTCCCCCGGTGGTATGCTGTCGCGGTCGAATCCGTAGTCGATGTACGGCGGTGGCGGCGTGGCGACGTCAATGGCATAGGTATCCTGCCCGGTATTCTCTAACACGATGTCCTCTTTAACCTTATCGAAATCGTCGAAGTGCACGTCAACAGGATGGACGACAATATCCCCCGTCGTCTCACCCACCTTGGCGCTGAAATACAACTGGGCGGGGGAGGCGGCGGTGTCATTATAGAACACATCGATCCGTTTGTGCACCCACCCATGCATCCCCTTCGAATTGAAGGCGATTTCCAGATAGAGCGAATCAGACGGAGCGATATGGTCTCGGGTCAGTGGCGCGGCGGTGCACCCGCACTGTGGCTTAACTTCTTGTATATGAATCGAATCTGTCCCATCGTTGACCAACCAGTAGTGTCCGTAAACCTTGGCATCCACCGGCACGAAGCCGAAATCAAACGACTTCGGGCCAACTCGCATCGTCGAATCAGCAGCCACTACCGAACCGCCAACGAGAACCAGGGCCGCACAAACCATACAAGTGACTGATCGACAAAAACTTGACGTCATGACCCAACTCTCCCCACCGATGTCTACTTCAGGTGTACCAGCTTCGTTGACCGGACCGTCGGTCCAATCTGTACGCGACAAATATACACACCCGATGGCCAGGTGGTTGACTCTTCAATGCGAATCATCACCGGCAGTGCCGTCGAACCCGGACCTGACATCCCCAACTGCTGTCGTGAGACGACTCTGCCAAGAATATCGTAGACAGCAACTTCGATCCCACGATCGGATTCGATGTGGGTAGACGCTACGGACTCGTCGGCAGTTAACGGCGGCGCTGGAACTATCTCAAGGATCACGGGGCCGGTAAACGGATTCTGTGCCGGACGGATATCCCACCCCGTGGCTCGATCCCCGTTAGCCCCGATCTCGGAGACACCAGTCCGTTGATCAACAATGACTTCGAACAATATTTCGTAGGTTTGCTCGCCGCCGGTACGGTAATCTGTGACGGCAAACTTCACTATGCTCGAATAGAATCCCGCTTCAGCCTCGAAGGCATCAACACGCAGAGTACATGGAAGCACCCCACCTGGCTCCAGCGTCGCCTCAGCCGGATCGATGACGACATTTGGTCCGGACCGCCGCTGCGTCGTATCCACATGGGCAATGGCAACATAGAGGCTGTCGTGGTCCGTGCTGACTAACTCGAGCGTTAACATCGCCTGCTCTTCGGTTTGCAGGACGAGTGATAAGTATCCCGGCACGACAGTGGCGCATACATCTGCCGGAGTCGCCAGCGGAGTCGTCCAAACTGTGTCAGAATATACTGTATCACAATGAGATACGATCCCGTACCGGATTCTGGTTTCCATGGGCGGGTGATCATCGACAAACGACTCATCACAGACTGATCGACCACCCAAATCGTCGAGACTCGGCTCGCCGTCTCCTTGCCGTGATTCCCGTACCACACTGGTCTGGCGATTGGAAATCTCGACGTCAGGGCCGACGGGGACGTCCATGACCACATCCACCAGCAGCCCCGGCGAGGGGAGCCGGTACCATGTTGGATCGCCTCCGCTTCTCGCCAGAAATTCCTTTGGCGCCATAAGGTTATCTGAACCGAGGAAGACGTGCTGCGAGGCGTTTTCCAACCAGTGAATCAAGAGCCACAGATCTGCAGTATCGTTGAGATCCAGATTCCACGCCGTCGTGTCGGTGTACCAGCCGCCCTGGCGGAGGGAATCGTGTTCGCCAATCGGCCAGTGGTGGCTGGAATCAGCCGGCGGCCCGGGATAACCACTTGAATCCCAATGAATAGAACACCAGAGCTTGGCATATGACCGCCACCAAGACACCGATGTCCCGTTATC
>WJJR01000426.1 GCA_014729565.1 Candidatus Zixiibacteriota bacterium
ATTGTTATTCTCTCGCCGGTGTAATGTGATCCACGTCATGCATGTGAGTCAATAGGGGTCGTTCAAATTAGCATCATTTTCTTAAATGTCCCGGAGTCCATTGGCTCTTCCACTGCGGATCAAAGACACTGGATCCCCGCTCTCGCACGTCGGCTCCGCCGACGTGCGGGCGGGGATGACATGGAGAGGAGGGGCTGTGATAGGGGGTATGCAATGGGTCGGGTTCTGTGATAGGGGGAGTGCGATTGGTGTGGGATTGCGATTGGTGGGGGACTGCGATAGGCAGGGTACTGCGACAGGCCGGGTACTGCGTGGGATAGAATCGCTCTTTGTTGTTACATTTGTGGGACGCACAAGTTGGGCGGGCGTATCCGCATCGACTACACTCAGCGTAAACAGTACGCCTCTACGAGTGATTTGCCGGGCTTGTAGCGGCGTATTGCATACGCCCTTCGGTGCCACGTCCTGCACGGTCCGGACGTATGTGCATCGACTTCGCTCAGTGTAAACGATGCGCCCTTGCGCACAAACACAAAACGGGGCGCTCAGTGAGCGCCCCGTTACCCCTAATCCGAGAGATGTGCGGTGTTATGTTGCTGTTTTATTACCAATCATAAGTGATTCCCGTACGCACAATCCACAACGACCCTGATTCGATTCCGTAGACATAGCCTTCGTTGTCGGTCAGGTCGCGGTAGGTGGCGCCGACGTTGAGACGAACCTTCGGGGTAAGTTGATACGAACCGTCGGCGGAGATGTCGAATTGTTCGTAGTCCAGATCGGAGTAGGCGTCGATCATACTGTAATCCCAGATGCCGGCGTGGATTTGCTCTTCCACTTCCGTGGTCACATCCGGCATCATCGGCTTGTCCATTTCCGCCGTTGTTGTGATGGCATTCCCGCGCAATTGCAGTAACCACTGATTTGACGGGCGGAACGCAATCCCGCCGGAGAAGACGTGCGCATCGCTCGAGTAGTCCGTAATGGTCAACAACGAACCAAAGTGTTTCGGGCCTCCGTCACCACCGGTGACGTTCAAGAGATGCGCCGCTCAGCCATCCATCAGCGGGACAAGTACAGGCAAATTCGACTCGTCCATGGTGAAGGTGTAGCTGCCGTACAGGCTCCACTTGGGATCGGGAGCCAGCGTAATCGTGGCATTCGGCTGGAACAGCGTGCGTTCGTAGTCGATGCTGTCCAGATCGCTGTTGGCTTCCAACCCGATTTTCAATCCGAGGTTCAGGTTCACCGTCGCGGACGGCCGCAACGCCACCGAGGCATCGATCCGATGCTCACTCGTCGGCTCGGTGGTGACGTCCATGACCTTGAGTTGTTCACGCTGGTAGTAGTACGCCTGGTTGCTGACGTCGTTGAGTTCCAGCACACCGTTGCCACGCGTTTCGTACACACCGCTGTAATGCGTGAATGGTTTGTCGGTCAGTTCAAGCCGGTACCCGAAGCGAAGCGTCGCTTGTCCTGACGCACGGTGTGTCACCTTCGCCTGGCCGATCAGCCGCGTGGTGGTCTCCCCGGCATCCTCGAACGGAACATTGTCGCGATCAATCGATTCGTAACCGGCCAAAAACTTCGCGGTCGTGCGCCGCGCGGCCTTCCATTTCAATTCCAGATTACCGCTCAATTCGGTGCGGGTCATGGCCGACAGACGCAGGTAGTCGAAGTCCTGTCCGCCACCGCCGCGTCCGTCGCGCCACGTCGGCACATCGACGAAGTAATCATCATTTTCGACACGCCGTACGTTTACGCGCGCCCGCAGTGACGTCTTTGCCGACGTGCGCACGGCGTACTGCAGCACACCGCCAGTCGCCGTCGCTTCAAGTTGCGTGTCTTTGTTCTTCGTGGTGGCCAGCGACGCGCGTCCGACGAGCGTGCCGTTGCCGAGCCGCGCGCGCCCTTTCAGCGCATGCGCCATCTTCTCGACTTCCGGAAGCGCTCCATAGCCGATCACCGAATCTTCGAAGTTCAATCGCGACGCGAACTCGTCACCCGCGCCACCATTGACCGGATGCGATGCCGAGTCGAACAGAACGGTGGCAACCTCGCCATCGGGCTGGAAGATGCGATAGTCGAACTCATACCCGATGATCGCCTTGCCGGCGTCGGCTTCCAGTTCACCGGTCAACGCGTGAGTTCTGTTTTCACGTTCGGCCGTCTGTGACGTCATGTGGCACGATGAGCAGTGCCCCGACGATACGCGTTGGTCGTCCCCCGATTCGAGAATCGTTCGGTGTGCCGCCCGCAATGTCAGCCAGTCGGCGCCGCGGGGACTGAACTCGGCCTGTGTACGAATCTCACGCCGGTTATACCCGTAGTCGGCGGTCGGATCCAAATCCTCGTTCGTGATCATCTTCCCGCCGGGCGCGATTCCCTCCCGGTCTTTCGATTCACGCACGCTCATGTTGTCCAGCAGATCAGTCGCGCGTTGCCGCTGAAACGACTGCACGTCGAGCCGCAGCTTGAATTGGTCGTCGATGCGCGCGCGTCCGCGAAAACCGAATTCATCGGGATCGTAGAAGCGCCCATCCAGTTCAAACATGTTGAAATCGCGGCGTCCGAGAACATACAGGCCGACATCGCCCATGCCTTCCTCTTCCCCGCGATTGAATTCGCCCACGCGTTTGATCGACTCGTCGATCCCCGTGTAGTGGCCGCCCAAAAACAGCGAACCGGTGTACACGGCGTTGCCCTCCTGCGCCACGGCCGGAGTGCAGATCCAGACGATGGCGCCGATCAGCACGCTGGACACCCATATCCATCGCACACGTCTCATCGATTCCTCCTTATCGACTCAGCGCCCCGGGGGCCGTGATTGATTGCGCCGGTTCATCAGATCCGTGAATGGCCATGTGACACTGTGTGCACTTGGTCAGCATCGCTTCCTTGAAACCGTCGATCGACGATTCCCCGCCGCGTTCCGGATAGACCGGCATGGTGAACTCGCCTTCAATACCCGCCAACTGCGTATGGAAGTGCATCTGGTGGCAGGAGAGACAGAGCGCCGGCTCGGTCTGTACGAGCAGATTGTCGGCCACGGTCCCATGGGGATTGTGGCAGATACCGCAGTCTTCGATCACCGGTTCGTGTTCGAAGATGAACGGCCCCTCTTTCGAGGCATGACATGAGAAACACAGTTCGTTCTCGTCCGCCGTGGCGGTGTGCATCGTTTCCTGCCCGTGCGGATTGTGGCAGTCGGTGCACTGCATCAACCCCTCTGTGATCGGATGATGCGAGGGCATGTTCGCCTGCGCCCGGATGTCGGTGTGGCAATCCATACACAGATCCGACGAGGCCTGTCTCAGTGTCGATTCGGTCTCGTGCGCGTTGTGACAGTCGGCGCATCCGCCCGACAGCGCGTAGTGCGCATCGCCCAACACCTGATCTTCGTGCAGTTCGGTGTGGCACGACAAACACCACTCCGAATTGCCCGGCTCGTCGGTGTTCCCCGGGTTGGCGATCAGACTCGCGTCGCCCTCGTCGGCGTGTGCCGATCCCGGACCGTGACACGATTCACAGTCGACATGATTGTCGGATGATCCCGACCAGTAGACCTGCCCGTGCATGGTCGATGGATACTCCGCGCTGATCTCATCGTGGCACATCGCGCACGTTTCGTTGCCGACATACGCGGCATCATCCGGCGGCGTACCCGCCACCGCAGTCGACGCCACGAGCAGCGTACACACGACGAGAACACACCCGAGGAATTGCAGTCGCCTACAATATCCTGTCATGGGCTCCTCCCCTCCGTTGTGACTATTCTTCAGCATTCGTCATCGCTCACAGTTAGTGATTGCTCACTAACAATGTCGGAATTTGAATGGTCTGCCCCGCCCGCGCAAGGATAATGTGACACAATTCACAAAAGATGATAAAATAAGGGTTGATTTGGCCGCAATCCGACGTTGGAGACTACGACTTAAGATACTGTCTCACAATAACCTAAACGTTTTGGTGGGATTGAAATTGAACTAAGGGAGTATGTCTATTTGAGTGGTTTTTATGGTACGTCCACTCGAGGGGTGCCCCACCCTACCGGTGAATCGACGAAGTCGATTGGCCGGGAGGGTGGGTTCAGATTCGGTTCGGCTGCCACCTTCCAATGTCATCCCCGCCCGCACTTCGTCGGAGCCGAAGTGCGAGAGCGGGGATCCAGCGTCTTTGGGCCACGACGGGCACGCCCGTACGCCCCCAAATTCTTTGGGAAGGACCTGTGTCTCTAACCAATGCTCAAATGGACTTGGCCGTTTATGCAGACTCAATAGACACTCAGAAATCAGCAGAGGATTCTTGTTAGTGCTACTCCACCTTTTCCAGTCGCGGATTCGGCCGGTACTTCCGCCCGACTTTGGCCTCGTGACGCCACTCGCCATCCCCCCTCAGACCGACGACATCGGCGGTGAAGTCAAACTGTCCGGCAAACATCGATGACCCGACGCCATACGCCGCCACCGGCAAGTTCAACTGTTCGAATTCGAGGATCTTCTCCGGCGTGAAACCACCCGACACGATGATGCCGATGTTGTCGTAGTATTCGCGTTCCGCAGTCCCCTCCGGATGAGCGGCGGCACGCGCCTTCAATGCTTCGTAGACTTTGCGCACCAGCACCGGATTGACGCCGGTCGGCTTGAACAGCTCCATTTCGGGAATGACGGCCTGATCGACCAATGTGCCGCTGGTATCCAACCGTACTGCGAACAAGCGATACCGCTCATCATGGTTGGTTTCGAGGAACCGACCCAGCATCGCATCAGCCACGTCGAGCGACGTTGTCACACTGTCGTTGTGGTAATCAACCAGGGCGACACGCTTGACATCCGGATCGGTGTATTCAGCGAATACGAGTGTCGCTTTGACCAGATCACCGGCGTACCCGGCTTCGAGTTGGTGGGGGATCGTGCCAATGGCGCGTGATCCCCACCACGCCCCCTGCGCCTGTGTCGACACACCGCCCTGGCTTTCGGCGACGATACGTTGCACCGCGACATCGTACGCATACCCATCCCCCGCTTGCGCCTGGTATATGTCGAAGCGCGCGGGAAAGAACAGCACCGGCTTCGGTGTTACGTGACAGGCCGCGCGCACCGTGCGGTACACATTGGTGGCGACGCGTGTGCGACGCGCCAGCGCTCCAAGCACAACTGTTTCAAGATGCGAAAACAGTGCGAGGTCGCCCTCAACAAGAAGTACCGTTTCGTGGGGATCGATGCGGTCACCATCATACAGCGCGAAAACATCGAGCTTCCGAAAGTCATCACCCATCGCGACTTTCATAATCCCGATCGCTTCGTCGATCCCACACACCGTCGCCTTTTGCTTTTGGAACACCTGCCAGCGGACGATCGGGTGGTGATTGGCCGCCTGCAGGACATGCCGCGTGCGATTGAAGTACTCGTCGGTGTAATATCCCTCGGCCACCCGAGGGTCGACACGCAACACCGATGGATCGAGCCGCGCACGCGTCATGCGATCGCACTCCGCACTTCAACGCTCGACACGAGCGTGGCGCCCTTGTCGTCCATTTCCTGCAGCGCCTTGTTGGTATCGCCGTCCTCAATGTCGACGCCACGGGTAGCATCGGTCACCAGGACAACATCACAATGCTCTTCAAGCAGATCGAGCACCGTGTAGCGCACGCAAATGTTGGCGGCCAATCCGGCGACAAAGACGCGCTTGATGCCGTGCTCTTTCAGATGGTCGACGAGGTCGGTATTTTTCACGGCCGAATAGCCGCCGTCGTCCAAGTCGACACCCTTACTGATCACTTTCTGGAACGCATCGGTGTTGAGATCGGGATGAAACTCGGCGCCCTCGGTGTTTTGGATACAATGCGGGGGCCACGGCCCGCCTTTTTCCTTAAATGATGAGTGGCCCGGCGGATGCCAGTCGCGCGTTCCCACAATCGTAGCCCAGGGCATATCGAGCAGTTGATTCAACGGCTCGACCACGTCGTCGCCTTCGGGGACTTCGAGCGCGCCGCCTTTGCAGAAATCCTTCTGCACGTCGATGACAATCAACGCTTCGTTTTTTGGATTAATATCTGTGATGGTCGTCATATGAACCTCCCTGACATGCTAAACCGAGTCTGCCATCAGAACGCGGCCGACTCGGTTGTATGACACATCGATTGAATGCGACTTCCCGCCGCGCTACAACAGCGACTTCACCTGCTGCACAACAGTGTCGGTGTTGATGCCCAATTCAGTCAAGACCATCTTGCCGGGGGCTGAGGCGCCAAAACGATCAATGCCGACCTTCTTGCCGTATTGGCCGACCCAACGCTCCCAGCCGAAGGTCGACGCGGCCTCGACTGACACGCGCGCGGTAATTGACGGCGGCAGAACCTCATCACGGTACGATGGATCCTGCACCGCGAACAACTCCCACGACGGCATGCTCACAACGCGCACCGGAATGGTCTCCTGCGCCAGAGCATCCTGCGCCGCGAGTGCCACCGAGACTTCCGAACCCGTGGCAATGATGATCGCCTTCGCCTCGTCGGCATCGGACAGCACATACGCGCCGCGCAGTGTCCCCTCCGCCGGCGCGTACCTGGACCGATCCAGAATCGGTACCCCCTGGCGGGTCAATGCCATCGCCGTCGGTCCATCGGTGCGTTCCATGGCCACTTTCCAGGCATAGGTCGTTTCATTCGGATCGGCCGGACGGAGCGTGACCAGATTCGGAATCGCACGCAACGAGGCCATGTGTTCAATCGGCTGATGGGTGGGACCATCCTCGCCCAGCCCGACACTGTCGTGCGTATACACGAAGATGTTCTGAAAATGCGACAGCGCGGCGAGACGAATGGTCGGCCGCTGATAGTCGCTGAAGATCAGGAATGTCGATCCCATCGGGATGATGCCGCCGTGGGCGGCCATGCCATTGCCCAGGCTGCCCATCGCGTGTTCACGCACGCCGAAGTGAATGTTGCGTCCGCTACGGTCATCGGCACTGAAACTTCCCGAATCCGGGAATTCGGTGCCGGTCGATGACACCAGGTCGGCCGATCCACCGATCAGATTCGGTACAGTCTTGGCAATCGTGCCCAGAATCTTCTTCCCTGCTTTACGCGTGGCCAACGGATCATCATTCGGATCGAATTCCGGCAGATCGCGATCCCATCCATCGGGCAATTCGCCCTTCATCTGCCGTTCGAACTGCGCAGCCAGCTCCGGATGCTCTTTGCGATAGGCGTCGAACTTTTCGTTCCACTCGCGCTCCCACTGGTTGCCGCGCTCCTGGCATTCGCGAAACACGACGAGCGCTTCGGCGGGAATCCTGAATTGCTCATCCGCCGGCCAGTCGAGTTTCTCTTTCGTGAGACGGACTTCGTCTTCACCCAGCGGTGATCCGTGCGCCGATGCGGTGTCCTGCTTGTTGGGACTGGGATAACCGATATGCGTCGGCGAAATGATCAGCGACGGTTTGCCGGTCTCCTTTTGCGCCCGTTCAATCGCGGGACCGACTTGTGTATGGTCCATGCCATCAATGTGCTGCACATGCCAGTCATAGCTTTCGAAGCGCTTGCCGACGTCTTCGGTAAACGTCTTCGCCGTGTCGCCATCGATGGAAATCTGATTCTGATCATAGAAGTAGATCAGCTTGTTCAGCTTCAAGTGTCCGGCCAACGATGCGGCCTCTGATGCCACACCTTCCATAATGTCACCGTCGCTGCAAAACGCATAGATGTGATGATCGACAATCGTGTGTCCCGGTCGGTTGAACTGCTGCGCCAGGAATGCCTCGGCGATGGCCATACCGACACCGTTGCCGAATCCCTGCCCCAACGGACCGGTGGTCGTTTCGACGCCGGGGGTCAGTTTCGCTTCCGGATGGCCGGGTGTAATGCTTTCCCACTGGCGGAAGTCCTTGATATCGTCAAGCGTCACTTTGTAACCGGTCAAATACAGCAGACTGTACAGCAGCATCGACGCGTGGCCCATCGACAGGACAAACCGGTCGCGGTCGGGCCACAACGGATTGCCCGGATTGTGTTTCAAACGCTGTGTCCACAGTGCATATCCGATCCCGGCCATTCCCATCGGCGTGCCGGGATGTCCGGAATTGGCCTTCTGCACCGCATCCATCGACAGCGTGCGTATGGTATTGATACAGAGCTGATCGAGTTGTTGTTGTGTCATGGTCGTTGTTTCAGGCATTCGGTCCTCTCACGTCAGTATTTGCAGACAACACAATTATACGAATCAGGTTTCGCCGGGGTGTGAACGATGCCACCCGTCGGCACCCATTACCGGGTGTTGCCCGACGCACCCGCTCAGTCGGTTTGGACTCATCGAGTTACACGCGCTACGGTGAGCCCGCTGGAACAACGACGATTAGCTAATCACACCGAGTTCTTTGCCCACTGTGCCGAATGTTTCCAGCACGAAATCGAGCTGTTCTTCGGTATGTGTTGCGGTATACGATGTGCGAATGAGGGCCTGGCCGCGTGGCAC
>WJJR01000050.1 GCA_014729565.1 Candidatus Zixiibacteriota bacterium
CACGCGAATGACTTCTACTCGACAGTGTCCGGTGGCATTGGAAATGCTGCGCTCGGTAGCGCCAGTTCGGTGGGCGGTGGCCAGAACGATACCGCAAGCGGAGATTTCTCCACAGTTGGCGGAGGTTACAGGAATGCCACCGCCGGCGACTCATCCAGCGTCCTGGGTGGATCCTTCAATGCCGCCTCCGGTGCGTTGTCCACCGTTGCAGGAGGCGGACGAAACAGCGCCAGCCAAGTGGGAGCCACAGTGGGGGGCGGACGAAGCGACACAGCGAGTGGACTGGTCTCCATGGTGGCCGGCGGCTACGGCAATGTCGCCAGTGGCGATTCATCCAGCATTTTGGGCGGAGCGTTTAATTCTGCGATTGGAGTGTTTTCCACCGTTGCTGGAGGTAGTAATAACACAGCACGCGGAGATTACTCCTTCGCCGCCGGGCATCGGGCCGATGCGTATTGGGAAGGATGCTTTGTTTGGGCGGACGCTACCGATGAGGATTTTCAAGCGGCAACATTCAACCAGTTCCTGATCCGGGCCGCCGGAGGTGTGGGCATCAACACGAACAACACATCTGGCGAGGCACTTGCTGTTGAGGGCGACGTTCTCATCAATGGCGACACAACCAGCACGACATCGACCGCGCTGGATATCATCAGTAGCACCTTCTCAGGTGGGCTCTTGGGCTACCTGATGAACCTGCAATCTACGGAAGTGATTGATAGCGGCGGTTCCGACATGCTTCGCATCCGGGTTCCCCCATCATCCAGCGACCATTTTCAGTTCATTGAGTGCCAACGCAGTTCCCTCCTTGATCCGGATACGGAATTCCGCGTCTGGGGTAATGGCGACGTGACCGCCGACGGAACGGTGAGCGGGGGCGGTGCCGACTTTGCCGAGATGTTGCCTGTGTCCAATGGAGTACACTCGGTCGAGCCCGGTGATGTTTTGGTGATTGACCCGGACAATCCGCGCGCGTTGATACGGTCTTCGGCAGCTCGCTCAACACTTGTCTCCGGGATTTACAGTACGCGCCCGGGATTTGTGGCCTCGGAGAGGGATTGGGACCAGGTGGCTGTCGACCGCGGCTTCGTAAATATGGATGCCCCGAGAACATCGAGGGACTTGCCGGTCGTGGAATTGGCCAAAGAGATCGGTGAGATACCGCTCGCTGTGGTCGGCATAGTCCCCTGCAAAGTCACTACGGAAAACGGTCCGATTCAACCCGGCGATCTGCTCGTCACATCGTCAACGCCCGGACACGCGATGCGGGACGACGATCCCAAAACGGGGACGGTGCTCGGCAAGGCATTAGGATCACTCGATGTCGGAACAGGCATTATCGACGTGCTCGTCACATTGCAGTAAAGTTCGCTTGTCAGAATATAGACTGCATCTGTGTCTGGAGGGGCATGATGTTCGTGTGTCGTACCGTTTGTCTATAGCGGTTGTCATCAGTCTTGTCCGATTGAAGTTGTTGCGACCGCCGTCATCGCCACGGCCGCCTGACCGATGACAGCGGCACTCCCCTGCCGCCGGGAGTTCAGTCGTTCACCTTTGTAATCTATGATGCGGAATCAGGTGGCAGCGACATCTGGCCCGGTGAAACACAATTCGTATCCACTGATGCCCACGGCTTGTGGACTGCCAACATTGGCGCCGTATCACCGCTGAGTCCGGGCGGGGTGTTTGCGTTGACGTAGTGAGGATGTCCCACAAGTTGAAGAATCTTCTCCATCGACCATCAATCAGTGTAGGGACACGGCCTGCCGTGTCCGCACGTCACCCCTAACACCTTCTCTCCCATTGGGCACGGCAGGCCGTGCCCCTACAGATCGTAGGAGCGCACCTATGTGTGCGCCCTCCCGCGCAAGTTGTGGGACAACCTCTAGTGGTCAGAGTGGATATCTGAAAAAGGCTACCTTTTTTATCCGCAAAGTGCTATATTGAATACGGGTGGGCCGATGGCCACTCAGGATGCTGCGTTTCAGTGTCTGCTGTTCGATAGCGTCTCACAGTTAAATCCAATCTCATCTGTCCGACCGGAGGAGCCCTATGCGTAACGGCCGGTTTTTGCTGTTGGCCGGGATTTCAACAATGAGTAGGCGGAGAATCCTCAACATAGAATGCAGACATCTCTCTCAATGATCGGAGGACCATCACATGTCGTATCTGCGCATCGCCGTATTGGTCATCGGCCTCGTCGCACTCAGTGTCAGTTCTGCTATTGCCCTTCCCCCACCGCTCATGACGGTGCAGGGGCAACTCACCGATTCATCGGGCGCACCGCTCCCCGCGGGTTCACAGGGGATCACCGTTCGGATTTACGATGATTCCACATTGGGCAGCCAAATCTGGCCGCCCGGAGCGGTGCCGGAGATTCACACGGTGCAAAGTGATAACAACGGGTTGTGGTCGACGATTCTGGGCACAACGTATCCGCTCACCGATGAAGTCTTTACCGACAGCTTGGTCTGGCTGGAGATCACGCATGATGACGGCGCGATGAAAACCACGTTTCCGCGGGTCCGTCTGACAACAGGCGGATACGCGCATCGTGTGTCGACGGTGGACGGTGCAAGCGGCGGAACAATTCGGTCGCCGGTGACCATCGGGTTGAACAACACCAATTCCGGCGTGAATGGATTCGTCGCAGGGACGCGCCACAACGCCACGGGCGATCACTCATCGATCACCGGTGGTGCACACAACCAGGCGCATGGATCGTTTGCGCATGTTGGTGGCGGCGGCGGCAGTAGCCCGGGCGATTCCAATGCCGCCAATGGCGAGGGGGCCTTCATCGGAGGAGGACGTCAGAACGTCGCCACCAATTTCTTCGGCGTCATCGGTGGGGGACGTAACAATCTCGCCACGTTTCAGAGCACATTCATCGGTGGCGGTGAAGACAATACGGCGGAGGGACAGTTTTCCAGTGTCATGGGTGGTCACAACAATCACACGCTGGATGGGCGCAGCGTCATTTGCGGCGGCCAAGACAAC
>WJJR01000427.1 GCA_014729565.1 Candidatus Zixiibacteriota bacterium
CTATTAAGAGCGCGCCGGTCGGTACTCACACGCTGGTGTTCTCCAGCGTCGGTTACGCGAAGAAGAGCGTGACGGGTGTGGAGGTGACCAAGAACGAAGCGGCCACGCTCGACGTGATTATGAGCTCGGAGACGATCGAGTTGAAGTCGATCACCGTCGAGGCCGAGCGGGTGCGCGCCAACGAATCGCGGATGCTGATCAAGCGGCGGAATGCTCCTAATGTCACGGATGGAATTACGTCGGAAGTCATCGAAAAGAGCGGTGATTCGGATGCGGGCGATGCCGTGAAACGCGTCGTGGGTGTCAGCGTGGTGGACAACAAGGAGTTGATTGTCCGTGGCCAGGGTGGCCGGTACGCCAACCTGCGACTGGATGGCGCCACGCTTCCCAGTCCGGAGCCGGGCAAGAAGGAAGTCCCCCTCGATTTGTTCCCGACCGGACTGCTCGAGGAAGTCATTGCCTCCAAGACATTTACTCCCGACCAACCGGCGAACTTCAGCGGCGGGTCGGTTAATCTGGTGACCAAGGAGTTTCCGTCTGCGCTGTCGTACAAGGTTTCAACCTCGGTTGGCTACAACACGGCCAGCACCGGTGAGAACCGGCTCAGCTATAAGGGCGGCGATTTGGATTGGCTGGGTATCGACGATGGCGAGCGTGACCGCCCGGAGGCGATGAACAACCCTGACTGGTTTGACCAATCGAATCCATCGTTGAGCGACAAAGAACTGCAGGAACAGGCCGGCGAGCAATTCCAAAACGAATGGACACCTCAGCCAACCGGTACGCCACTGAACACCGGTTACGGGATTAGTCTCGGAAACCGGTACGATCTCAGCGAAACCAAAGCACTTGGCTTCTCCGGATCATTGACTTACAGCAATTCGTATGCGGCCCTTGACGAGGGGGTCTTTCGCGAGTTCAACAGCCAGGCTATTCCCTGGGCGGACTACAACAACGTGCGTGAAGGAAAACAATCGGTGCTCTGGGGCGGGCTCTTCAATACGTCCCTGACAACCGGCGAGAACACCAAGTTCTCGTTCAAGAGTGTGTACACCCGGACCTCCGATGATATCGCGATCAGTCGATCGGGGCATGACGGGTACAACGATCGCGACATGCTGGAGACCAACCTGCGCTTCATCAGTCGTTGGGTTGGGTCGGCGAACATTTCGGGTGAACATCGTTTGCCGTGGCTACTCAATTCGAACGTGTTGTGGCGGACTGGTGTCAATGGCGCGGGACGCGACGACCCCGACAATCACAGTGCTTTCTATACGGTGACGGGAACGGCTGAGAATCCCCGATATACCGTCGAACCGCAGAAATACTCACTGAATCGCCTGTATTCAGAGCAAAATGAACGCGGTGCGCAGATCGCGCTCGACTGGTCAATTCCGCTGGCTCAAGACGGCGCGAAATTGAAGTTTGGTGGTCTTTTTGAGGGCAAGACTCACGATTTCACCTCCCATCGGTACCGTTACGTGGAAGCGGGTGGCCAGCCACCGGATGAAGGCTTCGCCGAGGATTTTCTCACGCCGGAAAACATCGGCGCATACCGTGATCGCGGTCAGTGGATGCTGGCCGACTACACATTGCCGGAAGACAAGTACAATGTCAATGATCACACGTCGGCAGTGTACCTGATGGCCGATTTTCCCATTACGGCGAAGCTCCGTGCCATCGGTGGCGCCCGTTACGAAGACAGCCGGATGCGTCTGCATTCGGATGGTGGGCGGTATGTCGCCGGGGACACGCTCTTCAATGTTCACACGGGTGATTGGCTGCCGATGGGGAGCATGGTGTATCGCCTGACCGAGGACATGAATCTGCGCGGTGTCATCAGCCGTACGATGGCGCGGCCGACCTATCGCGAAGTGGCGCCCTTTCAGTTCCAGGATCATGCAATCGGCATTCCGAAGGAAGGAAATCCGTTCCTCCGCTCGACGTACATTACCAACTATGACCTGCGCTGGGAACTGTTCCCGCGCACCGGTGAGATTGTCGCGGTGAGTGCATTTACCAAAGGGTTCCAGGATGCCATTGAGATCTTCATCAAGCGCGAAGGTACGCGAAACGTCTACACGCATGTGAACTCTCCCGATGCCACGTCTTACGGATTCGAGTTGGAAGTCCGCAAGCTTCTCGACTTCATCGGCCCCAGCTTTGAACGATTCACCTTCGGCGGCAACCTGAGCATCATGGAATCGGAAGTGACGGTGGCCGACCCGGAGAATCCATCCGACCTCCTGAAGTCCAACCGGCCGCTTCAGGGGCAGTCGGGATTCACGTTGAATCTGTTGTTGGGGTATACCTCAACCGATCGTCGCACGGATGTGACCATGGTCTACAACTCGTTCGGCGACCGTCCCGTGCGATTTGGCCAGGCCCGCGAGGAACCGTACTACGAACAGACGCGGCATCAAGTCGACTTCACCATTCAGCATCGGATTTGGCAGACGGTCCGGCTGAAACTCGGGGCCAAGAATTTGTTGAGTGAGGATTATATTGTGACACAGGAAGTGCGGACACAGGAAGGCCCCCTAAAGGAACGCGTCGGCGAGCGATACGAAATCGGGACCTCGTTCTCACTCGGTGTCAGCTACGGAATCTAGCCCGACTGTTCCGTTCACCCGTTTCACAAAACGCCCGGAGTATGTGTGCTCTGGGCGTTTTGTTGTGCGGTTACATTGGTTGATTCGTCGAGCGATTGTCAGAAGCATTTTCCGATTGCAGCCAACACGGTGGTCACGTGTGGCGTCACCCGCCCTTGCGACTCTGCGAAGTGCATGCTACGTAGCATGAGCGGGTGACGCCTTGTCGGTACGGAAGATAGCCGTCACGCGAGGGCGCATGACGGCACGCTGGAATCGGACAGTTCTTCTGAGAACCGCTATAACTGCGTCTGCGTGCCACGGGCCTTGAGGGCGTGTTGAAAGACCCATAGATGTATCGCGTAGGCCCGGCTCTTAGCCGGACCGGTGCGGCTAAGAGCCGCACCTACGCGAGGTTATGATTGTCTCATTCAGTGACATCATCTCGCCTGGAGTCAATACACGACGTTTTCAACACGCCCTTGAGGCCCGTGGCACTCTCAGGCAGACGGAGAGGGTCAAGCCAATCGCTATATCCGCCCCGCACAACAGTTGGACGGCATGAAAAAAGGCACGGCTCAGTCGCCGTGCCTTGATGCGCGTGTCTGATTCGTTCGGCGGATTAGTCGCGAATGCTAACCAGCTTGAAGCGCCCGTCTTCCTCAATGACAGTGCCGCAGAAACCTAATTCCCCTGATTGACCGGTCTCCCGATCGGTGACTCCAATGACGGTTCCTCGATGCAGTGTTAAGGGTGGGTACGGTTCAGTTCCTTCTTCAAAGCGGATGTACTCGAATTCGAAGTCACGTCCACCATACGTTTCCACGGTCCGCCGGACCCCCTTGATACAGTTGTTCTTCAACATGAACCATCCGAATTCCAGGTCATTCGTACGACCCATGGCGGGGGCGACAATGGAATCGTGTTCGTACTGGGTGATCAGCATATCGTGCAGGCCGGCACGGTCCATCTCCTTCAGCTTCCGGAGGACATGTTTGGCCATCGCCTCCGGCGATTCGAACGTGCTGGTGAATCGGGATGGGGTTGATTCGCTATTGCTGCACCCGGAGACAGCGAGTGCGGCAACGGCCAGAATCATCATTGCGACGGTCAATGATCGTAAACTGCGGTGAATTGCTTGCCAACTCATGAAATATCTACCTCATGGCTACTGCTGTGCGATTCGGGACTGGAAGACGATGTTGGTGGGGCCTGTCCCACCGTCCCTGTACACAATGTGTGTCGATTCGATCCCGGTTTTCAAGGCCATTAAGAAACCGCCCCGGCATTGTACCGGGGCGGTTTCCGCCGGTTGTGTTACCCTTGTTCGCTCATCATTAGAACAGCCCAAGGTTCAAAACCGTCGGCCAATACCTAAGGGGTATTAGTCGCGACGGAAGAGAGTCCAGCCAGCCAACCAGTTGTTGCCCGAAATGACGGCGCCCTTGTGATCGACCTGATCAAAGAAGCCATCGTTCGGCGGCAACGCGCCGGGGGTGTCAATGCCCATACCGGTCGGATCGCCCGGGTTCGGCGTGAAGTCCGGAACCCACGGGTTTCCGGCGGCACCCGACGGCCAGAGGCCGTTGACAAAGATCGGGTTGTTGCCTTCGACGCAGGTGCTGTCACCCGGGATGAAAATGACGTTTGTCGACGCGGCGTTACCACTCGGCACACCCGAAGGAACGGTGCCCAGAGGCATCACGTGACCTTCGTAGCTGTTCGACACGTCTCTCGAACCGCCACCGGTGTTGTGCGACGGGAAGCCGATGTTGTAATAGATCGAATGGTTGACTTCGATCAGCGAATCTGCATTTGGCAGACCCACGTTGGTGGAGTCATGACGGACCGGATACTGGCATTCCTTCAAGGTGAAGGCGCCGGACTGGTTGTCAAACTCGAGGCCTTCGGCCCACTCTGTGGCAACGCAGTTGTTGATGTCGGCATCAGCGGCACGACGGACGTGCATCGACTGGTGACGATCACCACTGAGCCAGGTACCTTCTGTGGCGCAACCGTCGCCAACGAGTGTCACCTGGTAGACGGTCGGCTTCATCCGCGGACACGGCTGATCAGCCGGCGACTCCGGTGAGTTGTCCCACTCAAAGCCGTTGTGGCCCGAGGACTTGGTACCGTCGGGATCACGGACAACGATCAGGTGCTGGCCACGCCACTCGGCGCCCCAGTCAGAGTCGAAGCCATCATCCTTGACGCCAGCGACAACGCAATTCTTCGCGTTGACGGTGCCGCCAAACCATTCAATACCATCATCGTCGTTCTGGAGAATCTGAATGAATTCGAAGGTGGTACCGCCCGGGACACCGCGAGCCGCGTCCGGAGCGTCGACCGGAGTGCCACCACCGACTGAGTTCAACGTGATACCGTTGAGCTCGTTGTCGAGGGTGAATTCACGGCCGGCAAACTGCACACGGATATACTTGTAGCAACCGCTGTTGTCTTCGTCACAGGTGCCGCCACCCAGGCCACCATCACCTTCGGCCTGAATCAGGAAGCCGGTCTCAACGGCGTTGTTGTACGCACAGCCGTTGATCACGAAACCACCCCAGTCGCCCTTGAGACGGTCGCCTTCGGCGAACGAGGAGGTGAACACGACCGGAGCACTCGAAGTGCCGACGGCGTGGACATAGCCGCTACGACGAACGATGAAGGCCGATGGAGCTGCCAACGACGGACCGCCAGTGACTGTCAAGCCCAGCGGGATGTACAAGCTGTCGGTCTTCGGGCAATTTGCGCAATCCAGAAGCCCGGTGCCGTCTTCACCGATGGCGAAGACGCCAATCGCGTCATCGCCAATCTGATAGGTGCATGAGTCATCCTTGACCAGATACCAGCGACCAGCACCAACGCGGCCTTTCAGGATCGTGGTGCGCGGCGCGGCATGATTACCGTTAAAGAAAAGCTCAGAGATCAAGAGGTTGAGATCCACGGCATCGGCGAAGGTATCGCCATTGTGATCTGATGTCCCGATGAACCACTCCTTGCCATTAAAGAAGATCACACCGATCAACAAGTTCAGATCCACTGCATCCAGGAAGCCGTCACCATTCTGGTCTCCCAACAGGACACCATTCATCGGTTCGCACGCTGCCGGAATCGCTGGCTCCTGCGCATTCACCGCTGGGGCAAAGGCGAAGGCGGCCATGGCGACCAAAAGCGTAGCCAGAACCGTAACTTTCAAACGCATCGTTCCTCCCTAATCGTGGGGTCTGTGACCCCTCCACTTAGTTAGTGTGTGTTGCCGGATTCACATCTAACAGGTTGTGATCCAGCGTCTTCGATCCACTACTACAACCTCAGCACGGTACGACGATCGCCGGGGGAGGCAATCGTCGTGCGCGAAACAGCTATGCGGTCGTTACAACGGTTTGGTAAAGATGTTAAATCTCGGTAAAGGAAGTGGGATTGTCGGCCCGATGGCTCGCGGAGTCATCGGGTCGGCCACTATAGCGGTTGTCAGAAGTTCTTACCGTATGAAGGCAACACAGTGGTCACATGTGGCGTCACCCGCCCTTGCGACTCTGCGAAGTGCTTGCTACGTAGCATGAGCGGGTGACGCCTTGTCGGTACGGGAGATAACCGTCACGCGAGGGCGCATGACGGCACGCTGGAATCGGAAAGCTCTTCTGACAATTGCTTTAAGCACGGTCTGACGTCTTCATCACTGAGGACTAATTGTCTTTCCTATCGGTCGTGTTGGGCTGGACGTCCTGTGGCAGCGTGACAACAAAGCGGCTCCCACGGGGAACATTGGGCTCATATCGGACCGAACCGCCAAGGGCCTCCGCGAGGTGTTTGACAATGGACAGTCCGAGGCCTGTTCCGCCCGACTCTCGTGACCGCGCCCGGTCGACGCGGAAGAATCGCTCAAAGAGCCGTGGCCGGTCCTGTTCGGGGACGCCAATCCCATCATCTTGGACAATGAGCAGGATGGAATCGTCCTGCCGCTGACTCACGACCTCGATATGGCCGCCATCGGGAGTGTACTTGTGTGCGTTGTCGGTGAGATTATAGAGAATCCGATAGACGGCGTCGCGGTCGCCATGGACGGTGTCAATCGACGGATCCAGTTTAGTGGCAAAGGTCTGGGACTTCCCTGCCAACGCGGCCTGGACATTGGTGCCGATTTCTTCGACAATCGGCCGCAGGGCGAAGCGACTGATTTCCGGGCGATAATCGGGTGCTTCAATCCGAGACAATTCCAGCAAGTCGGCGACAATCCGGTTCATGCGCGTGGCATTGCGAGAGATCGTTTCCAGAAAGCGGGTTCGTTCGGGTGTTGGCAGGCCGGTATCCTTCAACGCTTCAACATAGCCGAGGATCGCCGTCAGCGGCGTGCGCAACTCGTGAGAGACATTGGCGACAAAATCCCGTCGCATTTGCTCAACCCGCCGTCGGGCGGTAACATCACGTGCGACAATGACTCCCCGCACATCGGATTGATCGTCGGCATCGGCGATCGGCGCGGAACGCAACACCAGGATACGTCGCGTCGGCTCCGCTACCACCAATTCCGACAGATCGCTGGCGGTTCCATCGAGCATCTCCTGAACGAGGGTATTCAGTCCCCGATCACGGAACGCCTCGGTGTGGGCGTGGCCGATGGGATTGTCGAAGACGGTCCGGAAATAGCGGAGAAAGGCCCGATTGACCAGCCTGACAATCCCCTGGCCGTCAACTGCCAGGACACCGTCACTCATGTTCGTCAACACCGTCTGCAACTGGTCGCGCTCACGCCGGCTGCGGTCGTAACGCAGTTTCATCTCATTGGCCATGCGGTTGAAGGCATAGCCGACTTCCGAGAAGGCGTCGGATTTCCGGTACGGGTCAATTGGCACCCGTGCCGTCCACTCACCCTGAGAGAGCCGACTGGCGGTGTCAGCCAGTTTCTCGAGCGATTTCCGGGATTTGGTTGAAACCCACACCAGGAGCGCCAATACAATGAGAACCGCGACTGCCAGAATCGCCGCCAGCACGACCGCCATGTCTGAATAGGATGTGGCGAGTCCTTCGGATCCTATTGGCAATAGAGCGTAAATCATTACGGGCTAGCGTCTTGAAGTCGGCTCCTGCGCGAACACAGAGCGTCTGGTTCGATCTGACAGCTCCCCTATACACATCCCGTGTCGAACGGGGGCACCAATCAAGTATGATCGATGGTTCGTTTGGGGATAACAAGCAAAACGACCGCAGCAGTAATCGCTACATTATTGAAGGGGAGCAGCGTCTCTGCGCCCGTCGCGGAACGGGAACCCGCGATCAGGGAGATTCGCGCAGCTTGTAGCCGATGTTCTTGATGGTGACGATGGCCTCGGCCAGCAGCGGGATTTTCTCGCGCAGATGTCGGATGTGCACGTCGACCGTTCGCGTCGAACCATAATAATCGTATCCCCAGACGGTGTTCAACAGGTAGTCACGTGTCAACACGCGTCCCCGGCCATTGAGCAACGCCTCGAGCAGGCCAAACTCCTTGGCCGTGAGACTCACCTCGCGCCCGTCGTCGGTGACTTCGAAGCGGCCGCGGTCGAGGACCAGCGGACCATACTTGTAGGCGGGGGTTGGCTCTTCATTGCGATCAAGTCGTCGGAACAGCGATTTGACGCGTGCCACCAACTCTTTTGGGGAAAACGGTTTCGCGATGTAGTCGTCGGCGCCCATCTCAAGTCCAACAATCTTGTCCGACTCTTCGGTCTTGGCGGTCAACATGATGATCGGCATGTCAGCGGTGCGATGACTCTGACGAAGCCGTCGGCACACTTCGAGACCATCCATCCCCGGTAGCATCAGGTCGAGAATCAGCAGATCGGGCAGTTCCGATTCTGCTCGAGACAGTGCCGTACGTCCATCGGCCGCCTGGCTGGCACGATATCCCTCTCGCTGAAGGTAATGCACGACGAGTTCAGCGATATCGCGCTCGTCCTCAACGACCAGGATTCTCTTCTGATTGTCCATGATTGTTGTCGGCTGAGTCTTTGGGTTAAGCGCTACTCTCTTTTATGACAGCGATAATTAACCGTCGACCTCTCCAGAGCGTTGCAAGATAGCCACAGCCCTGATTCGCGCCAAGTCAATCCGCATTGATTTTACACAGGGTTAATCACCAACCATTCCGACTTGTCAAATCGGGGGACGTCTCCCCGTGGGCTCCACTTGCGCTGCCGCCATCGCTGGTGTAGTTTATTGGCAGTGATGGGCATGACAGCGGCTATCGTAGTGTGAAGATCCATTCGCAATTCATCACCGACGAGCAGGCTCTGCACGGCAGCCGTACCAGCGTGCGTCTGGCTCGCGACCAAGTGGCCGATCAGCGCGTGGTCATAAAACGTCTGGAGACTCAGCCACGGATCAGTCACAATGACTTACGCGATCAACTCCGATTGCTTCACACGCTGGCGACATCCGGATTTCTGGATTTCGAAGATGTCGTGCGGCGCGACGAGTCCGGCGTCGAGATGACTGTTCGCCGTGTCGAGACGACCTCTCTTGCCGATGCGCAGGCTGCGGCGGGAGATGGGGCGGTTGTGGATGTACTGCAGAAAGTCTGCCAGTCCGTTGCCTATCTGCACTCGCTGGATTACCTCCACGGCGATGTGAAACCGGATAACATCTTGATCGAGGCAACGGGACCGGGGTTTCATCCCTATCTCACGGATCTGGATCTGAGTATTCGCCGCGATGTGCAGTTGTCCCGATTCGTTCAGGGTACCGAAGAATACATGGCCCCTGAGATCGAGGCCGGGGAAACACTGACCGAATCGATCGACATCTACGCATTCGGCCGAACAATCGAGGCTTACATCAACGATATGCAACCATCTGGGGTGATCTCGGATTTGCAGAGGCTTGCCGAGTATTGCACACGGCCGGCGATTCCCGAACGCCCCGTGTCAATGTGGTCGGTGTTCGACACGTTGGAGCGTTTAGGACGCGTCCATTGTCGTCGGCGCCGGGCGGGACTAATGCCGCCGCCATTGCGGCCTGCGGGTTTAGCGCAACGTGTTGATCGACTCAAACGTGTACTGTCGCCCGATGATGATCCTCGTACCGGGCTGTGTCTCTTGCGTGCGCCTCGTGGCGGGGGGGCTTCCCGGATCATGCGGGAGTTGTGCCTGAATCTCCAGTGGGAGGGTGCGATGACGCTGCGGGTAACACATGTAACATCGCTCGCTGACCTTCTGACGGTGCTGCCCCAGTACATCCGATCCTGCCGCCAACAGGCCCCGCAGGGCCGCACGCCAATTCTCTGGGTCTTCGTTGAGACTGAACGAATGACTGACGTGCAGTCGTCGTTATGGACGGAGTTTAACGAGCTGGCGATCCAGCAGTCGTGCGTGATCGTTTGCGAGGGACATCGTATTCCAGCGGTTGATATTCCGACGGGGTGCCGGCACTACGATGCCAATCTCCTTACTCCACGCGAATGCGTGATCGCCACCGGTCATCTGATCGACAATCCGGCCGTCGCGTCGGCGAATGAACGTAGTCTGGCGATTGCCGCTCGCGGACATCCGGGGCTGGTTCAGATGCTGATGCGTCGCTCCCTGGAAGTCAATCGCCTGCGCACACATCTCGAACCGGTGAATATCGACGAGACCGATCCACGGATCCTGGAGCCGTGGCAGGACGAGTACCGATTGCTGCCGGTCGGACAACGAACCGTGCTTGAGGCCGCTTCTGTCTTCCACGAGCGTGTTCCACTAGGTGCATTGTCACGGGTAGTGGAAGACTCAACCTGCCTGCTCGAAGATGTGCAACAGCTCGTGCGGATCGGTTGGTTGGCAGAGGAACGACGCAAGTCTGCTGCGCCGACATACCGATTGTGTTGCCGGACCGCGCGGAATGCCATCCGACACATGATCGGTCCGGCCCGGCTCCGCCAGATGGCACGCCACCATATCGAACGAGAGGTCTGGCGCGATGCGGTGGGGGCGAACGATCTTTTCGAAGAGTGGTCGCTCCGGGGGCTCATCGGGGAAACAGTAACCGACGATGAGCGGGCGATAGTGCGACGTGGTCCCGGCGACATCGTTGACATTAAGTTGGTTCTCTGTCAGATGGTCCGCCATTACCGTTGGGCGCAGTCCACGGATGCACGGCAGCGATTGGAGTGGGCCGCCGACCTGGCGGTTGGCTTTGCCGCATTGGGATCGGTTCGTCGCCAGCAGGCGTGGGCGCGCCGCGCCCTGGTCTGGTGCGATC
>WJJR01000428.1 GCA_014729565.1 Candidatus Zixiibacteriota bacterium
ACCGACTTCAATTGGTATAAGGTGGATCGGCTTTGGCTTGGCTGCTGCCAGCCGCTGAGCATGTGCCCAGTCGATCACGCATACCCGCAAGCCGTCCGGCCGTGTTTCGATCGAGAAGGGACGCACTGGATAGGGAACTATCATACCGCGACCCGATGGGAGGTTCCGTATCTGTTGCTCCAATTCAGGCGGGGTCAGGGGCCCCGTGCGTGTGATCTTCGGCTGCAACAAGGGCGTCCCGTCGGGGAGATGCCGGATGGCGACTTTGGTCAAATCGAGGGAATCGCCGATAATCGTTACGGTGTCGAAGACCTGGTTGCGAAAACGCCCCGCGCCCCAGTAGCTGGTATCACGTACTGTCTTCCACGGGATACCGCTCGTTACCGCTCCCACCACGGCCGCACAACCCGGTTTGGTGGGTACGATCTTTCGTTCGATGGTCTGCAGCTCCCCAAC
Source organism: Candidatus Zixiibacteriota bacterium (assembly GCA_014729565.1). Classification (GTDB taxonomy): domain Bacteria; phylum Zixibacteria; class MSB-5A5; order WJJR01; family WJJR01; genus WJJR01. The sequence continues at coordinate 457 of WJJR01000428.1, forward strand.
GGCAATAGTGTCGAAGACCCATGGTGCATAGTCGATAAACTGAAAGCCCCCCTCGCAATGGCTCACAGCTCCGGTGATACTGGCAAAAGTCGCAACTCCGCGTTCGTGTTCTGGAATCGGTTCCAGCAGCCGGTAGGTCATTGAGATGGACACCGTATCACCCGTTCGCACCGTATCTGGAAACTGAAGAGACATGTCAATATCCAGACGGGGTAAACGGCCCGCCGGAGGAATGTATGCCCATGCAGTTGACAGCAGGCCGCTCCCGGCAGCACATCCAAGCAAGAAGAGCCCGGCAATCAGCATCGGTAATCTTCGAACGCGATAGTTCATGGTGTGTCCTCCTATGATAGGATACAGTCCTCGTTTATGAGCGGAAGAGCGGATAACGCTCTCGGATTGAATTCCTCTGCTTCGCCTGATCTCATGGTTGAATTCGTCACACAGCCGACCACCCTCCCTCCTCATCGCGGGGCGCCGGGTGGTGCTTCGACTTCGCTCAGCATGAACAGATCTGCCGGCGCCCCTGCGATGCCGGAGGTGATGATGCGTTGGTCCGGCGAGCATGACGGTTGCCCGGTGTGCGCTATGGCAATTGGTGTGCCGGAATGTTTGTGTTGATCGGGGTTGCCGTACCGGTTGTACGGCAACGGGTTGGGAAACTGTGCGTGAGGAGGAAACGAGGAGCTGCGTCGCCGTGGTGACGCACCAGCACGGACTGCCCGGACAGGGCGGATCTACGGAACATCATTTTTTCGCGAAATCCTATTGACATGGAATAATGGGTTACTAGATTGGTAGTGCATCTTAGGGCGATATCAAGGATCAGCGAGAGCGACAAGAGAAGAGACCTCATGACGCGCGTGTGCACGTGTGTCTGAGTGAATGGTGGCAGAGAAGTCAGGAGGTGTTGTTATGCACCGAATAGGGCGTGTGATGCTGGTGAGTGTGGTGTGTCTGATGCTGGCGTGGCCGTCGCTGGGGCTGGCGTATATCGATCGGGACCGAATTGTCGATGCGCATCCGATTCGTGATGGTGAGGATAACCAAATGACCGGTGCTGCTCCAGAGTCCGGGGATACGAACACGATGGACACGACAGAATCTTTCGCGCAGAGCTACCTATCGTGGCTGCCGGATGTATTGGTGCTTCGATACTCCTGGGATAGTCATTTGTCGATTGTCCTGATACCTGCTGACTAGTGGCATAGAGTGTTGGGGGTGGATCAAGCTGGCATGTCGATGGAGGCAAGATAGTGAACACAACGAGTATCCGTACTTCTCGATTGCTGGTTTGCGAACGCCTTGTAGCTCGACGCGAATACCAGAAGGCGTTATCGTATAGCGATCGTCTACAACACATTGTACCGGCCGATGCTGAGTTGGATCACGTACGACTTCAGCTTGTTCGTGCCGAGTGCCTGGCGTTCTTGGGACGTTGTCAGGAAGCCGAACTGCTATGCCGTTCGCTGATTGCACGATTGCGGTTTGGTGCAGAGCACGGCCAGTACGCACGCTGCTGCTTTATTCTGTCAGTCATCTACGACCACCTCGGCGATTTGGAGCGTGCCATTGAGAGTGCGAATTTGTCGCACTTTACGTTCCGGCGCATTGAAGACTACGCGAGTGCCGTGCGTACACTTAACTGGCACGGTAACATCTACTTCTTCAAGAGCGACTACCAGAATGCTCTTCACTGCTGGAAAGAATGCGAGTCGCTATCGCTCAAGCATAATCTTGAGAGAGCGCGTCTCATTGCGCGGGAAAACGCAGGACAGGCTTGCATTCTGTTGGGTGATGTGAGCAGTGCATGTGATAAGTTCGTTGGAAACCGTCGCGATCTGGCAAGTCAGGACGAAAGACTAAATGTGTTTCGCCACGATCTTTCAATCGCCTACCTCTGTATCCTCAAACATCAATTCCGCCGGGCCGAACGCTGCCTCAAGGCCTACACCACTGAACACCGCGAGTCATTTCCCCTCCGCGAGCAGGGCATCTGGTACGAGTACTTCGGCGAACTTGAGCTGTCACGCGGCCGTCTCGATGCCGCCGAGCAGTATCTTAAAACCGCGATCACAATCGGCGAGCAGTCGGGGCCGGACCTGTCGTTGATTGGCCAGTCGCGGCGTTTGCTGGCACAGGTTTATCTGGCGGCGGGCGATCTGAGTGCGGCACGGGCCGAATGCCGGCGCGCCTACGAGGCGGTGCGCACCGTCGGGGAACGAATCGAAATCGGTATTTGCGACCGGATCATGGGTGAGATTCATGAACGCAGCGGGCAGTCCGACGACGCGCATCAATACTTTGACTCATCGATTCGGATGCTGCGGATGATCGGCGCACGGGTCGAGTTGGGACGCACTCTCCTGGCGGCGGCGCAACAGACGGCGATCGACCGCCGGCAGCGGCTGGGCCATCTGCTCGAAGCCGAACGGTTGTTCAGTGAAAGTGGAATTGTCTACTGGGTCGACCAGGTCCACCAGGCGTTGCACACGGTCTTTGAACAGCAGGACCGCGAATCACCAAAACGGCGTGCGAGCCGGCCGTCCAGCGATACGCCGACGTTCATCACGCGCAATGCCAACACGCGCGAGACGCTGCAATTGGCGGAACGCTGGGCACAATCGGAACTGGCCATTCTCCTCACCGGGGAAACCGGGACAGGCAAGGATCTCCTCGCGGAGATTATCCATAAGACCAGTCGGCGACGCGATCAGCCATTTGTCGACATCGATCTGAGCACACTGTCCGATACGATTTGGGAGAGCGAACTGTTCGGGCACAAGAAGGGATCGTTCACCGGGGCGCTCACCGACAAAGTGGGTTTGCTTGAATCGGCCGATGGCGGCACGGTGTTCCTCAACGAAATCGGCAATCTGCCGCTGACGTTGCAGGCGAAGCTGCTCGAATTCTTGGACACGCACGAGATTCGTCGGGTTGGTGACACGCAGCGGACCAAACTCAACGTGCGCCTGATTGCTGCGACCAACAGTGACCTGCGCGACGCGGTCGACGAAGGCCAATTCCGACCCGACTTGTATTACCGTCTCAACCACGCACACCTGCATCTGATGCCGTTGCGCGAGCGGACGGAGGACATCCCGGCGTTGATTCGTCACTATCTGCGTGACTATGGTGCGACCGAGGATGGGGTGAACACCCTGAACGGACAGCCGTGGATGAAGCGGGCGTTGTCGCAACGGTGGATCGGTAACGTACGCCAATTGTGCGCCTTCATCGGGCGGTTGGCGAGTGTGGCCGATCTGCATGACCCGTCGACGTGGGCGCAGTGGGCGGACTTCCTGCTCAACTACAACGAACGGATCGAGCGCGACGACCGTCGCCAGGAAGAAGAGTTCAAGGTACGGGTGATCAAAGTGCTCGACGACCACGACTGGAATCAACGCGCCAGCGCGCGTGTGTTGGAGATGAGCGAAAGCAGTCTGAGGCGGCAACTGCGACGATGGGGTGTGGTGCGGTCGGATGAGTAGTGATCATTGAATGTGATGACCATTCCTCTTTGTAATTCAAATTAACCTGACAGTCGTAAAGTAGCAGAGTTCAATGGGTGTTGACGTATGTCAGATGCCCCGCGCAGTAATGCGTGAGTCAAGTGCATACGCTGTCGACGCGCGGTGCACCTGACCTACGGCGTTCGATCGATCGGGTGTTTGTGATCCGCGTGTTTGCGCAGGGGCGTATTGAATACGCCCACCTGTGCGTAACTGTTACGGGGATGAGGCGTACTCAGTACGCCCGAATGCTGGTCTCGTCGATGCCCGATGTGGTGGCGTGTCATACTTTCTCAACACGCCCTAAAGACGGGTGTGGGGGGACCTATATTACCATCACAACCGATTCAATGGTCTGGCACGCCGACTCACGTACACACCAATGGTCTAATCCAATGTCCCCGACAAAAACGCTTCGAGGCGCTTTGCTTTCTTCGGGCCGATGCCGGGGATGCGGGTCAGCTCCTTGGCGCTGGCGGCAAAGACGCCCTTGAGATTGCGATACTTCTTCAGCAGTGCTTTTGCTGTTGATGGGCCAACGTCGGGAAGTGAGGTGAGGATGTATTCCTGGAGTTCGTTGAGATCTTTCGGTCGGCCGTTGCCGTTATTGTCGTTTGGCGCTCCGGCGGCGGGTGTCGTATCGATGCTCTGCCCCATCCCGGTTTGGGCCTGGTTGGCCATGATGTAGAGCAGGTCGGCGGCTTCACCAGGTTTGTCGGCGATCAAAATCGGAATGTGGTTGCTGAGCGCGATGAAGGCCATGGCGCTGCGCAAGGCGGCGCCGGAGACGCCATTGCGATGGTTCTCCGGATCACCGTCGACAATCACCACCGGTTCCGGAACCGTCTTCTTAAATTCAATGACACGCCGGAAAATCGACTTTTCCCCCACGTACTTCATGAACTGGTCGGCCGGCAGAAACCAAATCCCGCAGCGGTCGGTCACGCGGAACTGTTCGAACTTGAGGTTGGATTCGACCAACTCGACACCCTTGTCGCGGAGCTGATCGGCGATGGGATGCTTCGACGTGGGGGTGTCGACTAGAATTCGGAGCGGCTTCACGACGCACATCCTTCCTGACGGAAAGAGACTCTTGGTCCTACATTGTCTGCTATCACACAACCGCTAGAAGCGGGTTGGGGTTCCACTTGGGGATCACAATTCGCCCCTGAATTGCGATCCGCGGGGACGTAGCCAAGCTGCCCCTCATGACCGACGCGGCCGGTCTCCTTCCCTGATGCCATCTCGGCGGCCGCGCAAGCCCGGTGATACTTCGTCTACACGACGACGTACGCCCCTAAGGTACTAGAATCGGTCAGATCGGCAAGAGTTTGGATGTCGGAAAGTGAGTGGGGGAAGGATTTTGACGGGCGGCAGTGTTTGGGTCGGCATGCCCTGAGAGTGGACCAAGTGGACGAAATGGACAGCGAGGTCAGAGGCTATTGCAGGCGATCCGGTTGTGGG